>DAIRSD010000198.1:0-8199 GCA_036804625.1 Aureliella sp.
GGACTGGTCCGCTTCTTCTTCATCCGTATCTTGAGCAGGCGGCTTCTTGCGTCGATGTTTGGGCTGAGCATCATCATCGGTCTCTGGCCGGCGGCGGAAGAAGGCGAGTGACTGCTGGAACTTCTGAGACCAGTTGCGATCCACCTTTTGGCGAGTCATACGGCTACGCAGTAAGAATCGTCTTTGCGCCTCGATGTAAACATGGCGAAGGTAAGTCAGCGCGGCTAGCCAGATCGAAGTTAAACCTGCCAGCCATAGAGCGGACTGCAGCCAGTAACGCATCTGAGGCGTTAAGGTGATACGAAGACCATCCTGAGATAGTGCAGCGCTGCCTGCCCAGGCTACCAGTCCCAGCAGCCAGAAGCCCAAGCTGAGTGGCACCGACTTTAGTTCGGTACATAAACGCAAACCCAAAACACCAACAAGCACCGTTGTGGTAGCCTGCACTACAGCTTTGCCGCTCCATCCCAAATTCAATCTGGACCAGGGGTCCAGACCTTGGCCCAACAGTTCAGTGACGTGGGCCGTTGAGTCGATGCTGGCTAGTAAACAGGTGATGACAAGCCAAAACCACAAGCGATACTCGCCACTGTAATCGTCTAATTTGTGACGTCGAATCTGAAATGTCAGAATCGTTGCACCCAGACATAGCAACCACAAATGGCTACCGACACAAGCAGCCAAACTTTGTGGATGCGCCGCGTCCAAAGTGGTGGCCAAAGGATGTCCGTACCAGGGTAGGCTACCGCTGACATAGACCAAGTAGTGGCCGATCAGCAAGACAGAGGTTACCAAGAAGCTGACAAACACAATGGTCCAGTAGCTACGGCGTCGAACAGGTATCAACTGGACCAGTCGAAGGCCACAGGCTTGGCGAACATTCAAACTATAGCCGGCATCTCGCTTACCAGTTGGAGAGCCTGTGCGGTCTGCGGCATGGGTTCGGCTAGAATTCGCATTAGCCGTTTCGTTTTGCGAGGCATCCAAAAGCACTCGACGGCGACGATCCATGCGTGAGTCACCAGTCAGTGCCATGAAAGAAAGCTCCAAGGGGAGGCCAATGTAAGTCAGATTTTGGGGGAATGGCCAAGAGTCTCAAATCGGCACTCACGCCGTCAAGACGGAAAAACCGTTAAAGTAGGACCAGTCAGTGCAATGGATATCATCGTTCCTGTATGCGATCAGGCTGTGGGTTGGTAATGGCGCGACCCTAGTAGAATTTGCGGATTTTTCGATAAAGTTCAACAATTTCCGATTTTGAGGGATAGCGAATGAGTGTTAACCGAAGTGGAATTTTTGACCTATGCCTTAAAGCAACCTAAGTTTGAATAACTGAATAGATTGCACTTTATCAATGCTAGCTTCGGGCTGGCTGAATGACTTTGCGCTAGCTACTCGTTATTGCGACTTGGTAATGCAGACGACCGCCCCAACATTAGCCATCGATTCACCAGGCATGACTGGTATTCCTGCGAAAGCTGTCGTGGAGCAATCGATTCCCGATCGCATGATTCGTGCGCGCCTTGGGCCATACGCGGCTTTGTATTACGCATTGCGTGCCAAGCATCCACCTGCCGCAGCTCATTGTTTACGCGTGGCGGTGGGTTGTTCGAAGTGGATCGGCTACTTGAATCAGCCGACCGCTGTCCGAGATATGCTGGAGATTGCTGGTTTACTGCACGACGTAGGGAAAATCGGTGTGCCCGACGCGGTGCTGCAAAAGCCTGAAGCACTGGACAGCACTGAAATGGTCGCGATGGAACAAAGTCTACAGCATGGCTTCGAGATGCTTTCGGCTGCTGGAGCTGCTCAGGCGCTGATCGAAACCATTGAACAGTCGCGATTCGCCTTCGAAACGGGATTAGCCACCAAACCGTTGGCTCGAATGCTTAAGATTGTCGATGCTTATGATTCGATGACGACAACACAAGTCTTTCGGTCAGCTTTAAGCCGCGAGCGCGCGGTGGACGAACTATTTTCTAAGTCGGGGACTCAATTTGACCCTGATCTAGTGAGTAATTTCGCCGAGTTGATCGGACAGACTCGTCCTGAATTGGAAGAACAAGTCGCACAGCGCTGGTTGACTCAGTTGTCTGGCGGTTCAAATTCAGCATTTTCAGGCTTCACGGCCATCGAGGCGTCGTTAGGTACGCAGGGTTTGGTCAATGTACTTTTCCACCACAGGCTGCTCGACTCACTGAACGACGGTACCATCTATCTAGACAATCAAGGCAAGATATTGCACTGGAATTCGGCTGCCGAGCAGATGAGTGGCCGATCCTCAGAATCGGTCTTACACTGTATGTGGTCCCCAGCTCTGTTGGGGTTGCAAACTGAGGATGGTCAATCCTTGGATCGCGACAATTGTCCGTTGCAGAGTGCATTAGCGACCAACACAAAGTACTCAGCCCGATTGGGTGTAAAACACGTCAACGGCAAATCCAGCAAAGTGGATTTCACGGCGATTCCTATGTTCACCTCGGCAGGTGGTTTCGCTGGGATGATTCTGCTGATACGTGACGCGTCGCTACAAAGTGAACTGATGCAGCAGGTTCAAACGCTACATGCCAAGGCGACTCAGGATGCGCTCACCAAAGTTGCGAATCGCGCAGAGTTGAATCGGCGGCTTGAAGAATTTGTTGCTGAGCACTCAGCCAGTGGCGTACCGGGCTCAGTCATCATGTGCGACATCGACTTTTTCAAACGCATCAATGACAAGTTCTCCCACCAGGCCGGTGACGAAGCATTGATTACTTTTGCAAGTATCTTGCGGGACAACGTGCGAAAGTCGGACTTAGTAGCACGCTATGGAGGGGAAGAGTTTGTGATCTTGTGTGACGCCTGCGACATTACCGTCGCTCAGGCTCAAGCAGAAAAGCTTCGCCGCATCGTCGAGACCACGCCTGTGCCAGCCCTCAAGGGGGCGACGATGACCTCCAGCTTTGGTGTGACGCAATTGCAAGTAGGCGACGATCACGATACGTTTCTGAGTCGCGCGGATCGCGCTTTGATCACGGCCAAGGAAAGCGGCCGCAACCGCGTCATTCAATTGGGGTCAGGGCTATCAGATCCAGCTCACTTGGCAGCAAGCGCGCAAGCACAGGGCCGTCCATCGGCCAGCGATCAGCGCAGTGGCTGGTTGAGTTGGTTTGTGGGGCAAAGCGTGTCGATCCTTTCGCGTGAGTACCTTTCGGCGGTACCTCTGGAGATCGCTCTGCAGAAGCTGGAAGGTTTTGTGAAAGATCATGCGGCTGAGGTGCTATCAACAACAAAAAATCAACTATCCGTACGCATCAAGAGCGTCGCGGGAGCGCGGCGGCGTGGCGAGCATCCTGTGCCAATGATATTGAACATCGACTTCCTGGAAGTTCAGTACCGCAGTCAGGCCAGAAACGCAGCTTACCAGAGTCGTACAAAGTTTACGGTCAGTTTCTGTCCAGTAAAATCTCGAGATCGTCGACAGTCGGCCTTTGAGGGCCAGGCTCACCAAATTCTATTGAGTTTCCAGGCGTATATCGTGGGCCAGGAGATCGACGAGCAACTGAAACTGGCGATCAACGAGCCTCGATAAGGATCTCTGTCGAGCCGTTTATCTACATCTACCGGCGCAACATGCGCTGGCTGTGCGGCACTTTGCTTGTACCCCTTATTGCCAGTTTGGACGTTCCCGCATATCGTTTTCAACACTGCGTTTGAAGCATCGCTCCCGCAATGCACTGTATGTGCCGGATCATCGCGGGGCTATGCGGTTTACGATATCTAAAACGAATCTTTTTGTAGAGGTCTAACATGGCTTTTCAACTACCCGCCCTACCCTATGCCTACAATGCTCTTGAACCACATATCGATGCCAGGACGATGGAAATTCATCACACTAAGCATCATCAGGCCTATATCAACAACGTCAACAATGCGATTGCCGGTACCGAGTGGGATTCGCTAAGCGTTGAAAAGCTGATTGGCAGCTTGGATTCAGTGCCAGAAGCCAAACGCAATGTGGTACGGAACAATGCTGGAGGACACGCTAATCACGCACTGTTCTGGACGGTGCTTGGTCCAGGTGCTGGCGGGCAACCTACCGGTCAACTGGCGGCAGACATTGCAGCTACTTTTGGATCCTTCGATCAATTTAAGGAGCAGTTCGCCAATGCAGGTGCTACGCGCTTTGGTAGTGGTTGGGCTTGGCTGTATGTAACCGAGGGTAAGCTGGCAGTGGGCTCGACCGCCAATCAGGATAGTCCACTGATGGGCAAGCAGTTTGCGGGAATCGCTGGTACTCCCATCTTGGGTCTGGACGTTTGGGAACATGCTTACTATCTGAACTATCAGAATCGCCGACCAGATTACATCGCCGCCTTTTGGAATGTAGTCAACTGGAACGCTGTGTCTGACCTCTACAAAGCAGCCAAGAGCTAATGGACTAGCCCTTTCCTGAGAACGTGCTGATGTTGTGCCTAACGAAAAGGCTCTGGGTTGTCTAGGGCCTTTTTGCGTAACCGTTCACGGAATTAGGCGTCGCTAATCAATAGTTCGGGTTTAAGTTTAAGTTTAGAACCAAACTTAAACTTGAACTTGAACCTAAACTTAAACCCACTCCAACACAGTCCTTACTCAAATAACTCAAATAACTCCGTGAACGGACACCTATTTGCTTATTTGAATGTTAAGCAGAGTTTACCAATCGCGCATTCCTTCGTTTCGTAAGAGTAGTTTGACATCAAGATGCGTAACTTGCTTTGTCATGACTGAAAACCGGAGGATCAATGACAAAAGAGCCACTGATTGCTTTCGACTACAAAGCGGTACTGCAAGTTCTGCAGAATCACCAATTGAGATTCTTGCTAATTGGCGGTCTGAATTACTTTCTGGCACATCAGGCAGTTGCTACTCAAGATATCGACATATTCATCGAAGATAACCTGGAAAATAGCGACATTTGCGAGTCGGCCCTTGTCGAGTTGCAGGCTGAGTGGGGAAAGACGGATGCTGATTGGGGGCCGGTTAGCGAGAAAATGCCAGGTTGGATGTAATCTCAATCAATTTACTGTATGCTGACAAAGCACGGGCCCTTAGACGTGTTTCGAACAGTCCCTGGAATCGAATCGTTCGAACAGGCGTGGCAAAGATCGGTTGTGCTTGAGTTGAGCGATTCTCTTCGGGTTAGACTATTGTCGGCACAGGATTTGTTGAGTTGTCAATTGGCACTACCAGAAGATTGTCGACGATTGGATCGAATTGTCTATCTGACGAAAATTCTTAGGAAGTAGCTCGTTTTGGACATAATGAAATGAACGATGAATTTGCAGTAGAGCAGAGTAAGCGTGATGCTAGGATTACGCTTGCTCAGAGGATCGCTTGGGGCGACAGTTTACTGGCTCAATTGTCTGATTCACCGAGCTATCGTGCCAAGTGTCGGAAAGAATCAAGACTTGCCGAACAGGCGGAGTTGAATCGCATAGTCCAGCAATGGCTGGATTCACGGCAGGAGCAATTCAATAAGAATGATGACCAATGAAAACCGAAGTGTCCCAGGACATGGGGACACGGTGCATGGGAACACTCAACCTTTCATACTGCAAATCTGTTCGGTTGAGTAGCTGAGGGTGTTGTTAATTGCTTGGCAAACAAGTCTGCAATTTGCCATATCATCTTACGGGCGACCGATTTTTTGCTATCAACTATCTTGTGAAAAAGTTGAGTGTTTGTTGCTTCTCAGCCGCTGATTCACATGGACTCGGCCGTGCAAATGGTCTATAGGCCATAGAAGGGGACGACTATTCTGGCCAATTTGGGAAGCGGATAATCATGAAGCGTGTTCTGGCTTCGGCAAGTGTAGCCCTGTTATTGATTGTATCTTTTGCGATTTTTGTAGGCAGATTTCCGAGGTCGGTTAGCGGTACTGAATTCTCAAGTACCAATGGCCAATCGCGCGCTGCTGGTAAGCCAGCTCGACAAAATTCGTCGTGGGTCAAGTCAACTAAGGCCTCCGGTCAGGAGCAACGCCAGGAATTGCATACCAGTTATTTTCAGCCTCCGGGTGACCAGAGTGTTTTGCCGCCATTGCCTTCCCAGTTCCCGCCTCAGAACTCTGGAGCGGTATTGCCAGCACCTATAAGGCCACTTCCTAATCCTTCGAACGTTTTGCCCGAGCCCTACCCCAACCAGCGTACTACTCCAGCTTCAAACGCTTCCTACCCACAGGCAATTCAATCGGACAGCGCTGGTTTGCGAGTTCGTTCGGTTGCAAACGCAACCCCAGCCAATGTAGATGGCTCAATGGCACATCTGCGAGATGCTGGGCAGATAACCAGTGGGTTGCCCTTCGTTACGCCGGCACCTGGACGCTACCCTACGTCACCTTACATGGGACCTCGGGCAACGCCAACTTATCAGAACATTGGCTATCAACGGGCTGGGCCTGCCACCTACGCAATGCAGTCAGGCGGAATCAACGTGGCTCAGCTACCTCAATATCAAACCACACCAAATCAAAACCCTATCTTTTCCGCCAATCCGCCAGTTGGCATCTATCAGACATCGGCTCAACAATGTCAGGTACTGCCGCCACCGTCCTTGCCACCTGACGGCATGGCAGGTCAAACCTATGTTCCACCAACGATGACGCCCAATTGGAACCCCAACCTTTATACTCAGAATAATTCAGGATATAGGCCACTCTTCACGTTGGGACAGGAAAATTACAACGTAGTGCTTGGGCGCGGGTTGATCGGCCAGCCCAAAGCGTACGTGCCCGGCCAGTGCGTTCGCAACTTCTTCCGATACTTGACGCCTTAACAGCATTGCCAGCATTAAACTGACCTTGAGTTGTTGATGCACAATCCTGTAGAGTCGAACGTGATGGCGCGGTTTGTTTCAGTAGAAGTCGCAGGTGCGATTTCTAGCGGCGCGTGCAGTCACCAAGAAGGAATCGGATGTGAACGCCACTTCACGAGCCTGGATGATCCAATCGGTTGCTATATTGCTGGTGGTAACTGCAGTAAACGGTTGTCGCATTGGCAGCATGGGGCAGAATACGGTTGGAGTGCAATTATACCAACAGGGACGTTACGCCGAGGCGTTGCAGCACTTTCAGGCAGCACAGTCGACTGATCCTTCTAATTCAGATACCTATTACAATTTGGCTTCGGTCTATCATAAGATGGGTGTTGCGCAGAAGGATGCCAAACTGATCGAACAAGCTGAGTCGCTCTATCATCAGTGCCTGGACATTCAGCCCAATCATGTTGATTGTCACCGCAGCCTAGCCGTGCTACTTGCTGAATCCTCCAGACCTGATGCGGCTATGAGGCTGCTGAAAAATTGGTCGATTAAAAATCCTCAAATGCCAGATCCCCGAATCGAGCTGGCTCGCTTACATCAAGAGATGGGACAGACGAAAGTCGCCGAGCAGTATTTGGATGAAGCCCTGGCAATGAATCCAAACGATTCGCGAGTGTGGGCTCATCGAGGCCAATTGCGAGAAGCTTCAGGCGATCTGAACCAGGCGCTCTACAATTACCAACAGAGCCTGGCGATCAACACGATTCAACCCGAACTGTATCAAAAGGTGGCCGCCCTCAACGTGCGGATAGCTCAACAGGGGCTACCTGGCGGCGGAGCCTGGACAGCTCAGAATCCGCCCATCAACGGCAATAACACTCCGACGCAGCGCTGACCAGACGTTGCAAGGCATGCCGTTTCCAGTTCTGCATTCTTTTCTAAACTATCGCCGTTGGGGTCATCAGCAAAACGACTAGAATCTGTTTGAGCTTCAGTTCCCTATTCAACTCGCCGGCCACCAACTCATCATGTCCCCAACCCATGTGGGCAAGTATCTAATGGTACGCCCTCCTTACGCACCAAGACAGGAGCAGGTGCTGCCATCATGGTGGGTCTCAGGCTATGATCTTATGGGGTCCTGAAAGTTCGCAACATTCTATTCCAGGAGCAGTAGTTTTCCGCTTGTTCTTCTCCGTGACTTTGTGCCTCTGTGAGAGATCAATTGCAGGACGCTGGACTCGCAATACCAAGTTCCCTCAGAAACACTAACGTTGCCATGATTGCGGCTGAAGCACGACTGTGGGGCAGAATGATTGGTGCAGTTTCGATGAAATGAAGTTCTCGTCGAGCATTTCGCCACCGTCCCTGCGACGATTTCTCATGGCTTTTTGTTGGCACAAGTCAAACACGGCCTATCGC
>DAIRSD010000199.1:0-8188 GCA_036804625.1 Aureliella sp.
CCAGTGAATTTTTTAGGTTGATCGGCCATGATTGTCTCGGCAGTTAGCTAAGGAAGAGTTAAAGCAAACGACAAAGGAGTTCTGGCGAACTCCACTACAGTGGAGGTAAGCACTACTGCGTTGTAGCCACTTCCCCACCCGCCCTGCTGCCTATCGCTTGCCAAACTGCAAAATCGGTTGTGTCACTCACAAACGACACCGATCCATCTGCCCGGCAGGCGTTCGCCCCGCCCGAATGGTAACTCGATGCAGCCATGTGCAGCACGTCAAATCCAAAGCTGAACGTTTGACTTGGCGCAAATGGAGGATTAGCACCACAGTTATAATTTTGGCGCGTGGTGTCGTTGACTTTTCGATTCCAATTGACTGGCAATGTATGACTATAGACAAAATTGGGGGGGAGCGAACGGTAGTACTGCTGCCCTGTGTAACGAATCCATGTGCTGGTCGTTGAATTACCACCTGGCATGCACTGCGGAACGGTTCTCCCATCCACTAAGTGCAGGGGATTTGAATACTGTGCTGAAGCATAGAAAACAGTGGTATTATTGTATTGTCCAGTAGCATTCCATTCTAAGGTTCCACGCATGACTTCTGCAAACAACGCGGTATTGCTGGTTCCATCGGTGACATCCGAAAATCTCGGCCCCATCATAATTTCGCCATGACTAGGTCTGCGCGTACCAAACATTCCGTCAATAGATGTACCTCCAAACAAATTGGCTCCTCCTGTGCATGCGTGGTAGCTCTGCCTACCGGAATCCCATGTGCGAAACTCGGAAGGATCTGAAGGGCACAGAAAGGTTGGTACGTCGATGACGCGAGCTGCCGCGTTAACACCAGTTTTTACAACTTTGGTGTTGATGTGCTCATCACTGTTCACATCATAGTCCATGTTGAACAGGGTTAGTCGACTAGCTTGCTCGAAGTAGGGAAGCATATACACCTGGACGGGTGCCATTGAACTCGCAGTTTTTTGCTTTCCATTGGATAGCGGAAACAATTTCGTATGCAGCAACGGAGGAAAGTATTTGTGCGCACTTTCAAAGTTGTGGGCGGCTAGTCCAAACTGCTTCAGATTGTTTTGGCATTGCATGCGACGGGCTGCTTCACGAGCTGCCTGAACGGCGGGTAGTAACAACCCAACCAAAATCCCGATGATGGCAATCACCACCAAAAGTGCCACCAGGGTAAATGCACTTTTTTTGCGACTCATCATAGACTACCTGATAATAGAATTAAAAAACGATGATCTATCAGATGATGTGGCTCAAATGAACGAAAGATACTTTCATAGACGGCAAGAAAAATTGCACGGCGCTCAACCGATCCCAATTCACATTGGCCGGTCGAGCGGGCTAATCTCAATCGATCAACGCACTCAACCGGCAAAACACCATTCCAAGGAAGACCCACTGTTATAGAGCGGGAACTGTAAGTTGTGTCAGCTCCTTGGCCAGGTTAGACCGAGTGTCCAAAATGTCCTGTACTAGAATCGTACCAGACTTGTCGACGTCGTTACGACCGGTAGCATCTTTGGGCTGGGTTAGCTGCGCACGAACCGCAAGAATGTCGCCCACCAAGATCGTGAACTTTCCAGCGCTGGATCCGGTCATTTCGCCTCGCAGGTGCCCCAGATAGAGTTGGTAAATGGTATTTCCGTTGAAAATGACCCTGATACATAGGTAACGATTGGCAATCGCATTATCGACCCATGTCAACAACACCCGGTCGCTTCCAGCTTGCCCTGCATCGGGTAACAGTGTTACCGAATCCGGAGCCGTTGCATCGCCCCACAGATCGATGGTTTCGGTGAACACATTCTGTGGGCTCCACTTATATTCCAAGCTAATGTCGTTGAGCGCTGCCAAGTTGTCAAAATCTAGTACCACTCCGTTGTTGCCTTGGCTACTGCTGATGATATTATCTATTTCGGCCGTCAGTGGGGTGGCACCTCGCTGAATCAAGCTGACACTAGTGTCCACTTTATCGGGGCCAGTGAAGCTGTTGTGATAGGGTCTGGCGTTGACCAGTTGAGGAGCTACGGGCCCTTCCGTCACCTCTTCTACCACCAAGTTGTCGAAGACTGTAAAAATACTGCCGTCGTCCACTGACGGAAAGGCATCGTGCAACCCAAGACTTACCAAGCCGTGCAGCACGCCGGTGAAAGGTGTGGGCAGGTTGTCGGGCGGAATGGTGATCGCTGGGCTGTTATCAAATATCAATTCTTTGGTTCCAATCGTATTGGTCATGTAATACTGGATACGCCCAGTAGTGTTGTTGACCAAGACTTCGACGGTGGTCCAGATGTTGCCAGGGGAACCTACGACCCTAGACGGCGGAGATGGGAACAATGCTGAATAGAAAGCTCCCGTGTTATTTGATCCGTTTCCAAGATAACTGTGATGGCTGTTGGGGTAGGTGGTGGGACCGCCGTTAGCAGAGGCCAAAAACCAGCGATAATCAGAAGCTGAACCACCATCACCATCAAACGCGATAAAAGAACCTGAACCGCTAATGGGCGTGAACAAAGAATTGGGGGTCAAACCGTTTCCACCTACGCCCACATGCGCATGCTCTGTCGATGCGGCCAGTGGCACTTCTGTAGGTTGAACTTTCATAAAGACATCTACGGTCAGTTTGTAGACGTCTACAGAAACATCAGTATTGTGAAAGGCTGTTTGAGTGTTCACTGCGCCAAAACCGTCGTTCGCTGTAAACTTGACACCTTTGGTTGTACCTGGAGCAGAACGCGGAGCCAACGGAATACCGGCAGTCACATAATCGAACTCAAAAGTCACAGTTCCATCACCAGGGTCTTGTGACTGAACTGTGTAGTTGGCAGACGTATTCGTTTCGTAGTCATCTGAGATCAAAGTGGTCGACCAGGCGTTGCCTGCGGTAACAAAACAGACCGCAGCCATCCAAGCAAAATGGAATAGCTTTTTCATCAAACATCTCCCTCAAGAAAGGTATGGAAGTAATGAGCTTGCCGTGCTCTAAGAAGACTGACCGGCCTAACAAAGTGGCCAATGAGCAGTTGTCCCTAACCAAGCAGTCTAATCCTGTCTAGTCGTAAGTAAACAGAGGATTAGGGGCTTTCTATACCAAAATCTTAACATTTTCCTAACATCTTTTGAGCCGCAAAATGGTGATGAATTGCTGGTTTGGAACTGTAAAGAGGCTTTCCTCGACCCTTCCCGCGGATCGCTGGTACTTTCTTCGCAATTGAATCACAATCTGTGACTGTTTGCTGCTGTATCGCTGCTGTCACCTGAGCCCCACCACCCACACGCGGGCGACCAGCGAATCGTATCGAATTGTTTATGCAATTCTTTGCGGCCCTGCGAGTCCTACCACCAAAGCTCTAGATTTCACCTTAGTTCCGTGATCTTCAACTGATGAAACGTGGCGTCGGTCGTTGTATCGTGACCTTGTAGAGCGATCGGCCCGGGCTGGATGCGGCTGCCCTTGCGCGGGTTGTCATCGGGCGTTCGATCATCATAGAACTCGGTTACCAGCAGGCCGTTGACCCAGGTTACCATCTGCTTGCCGCTGGCCAGCAAGGTCAGGTGAGTGGGCTGGGTTCCACTGCCAACCACGATTCTGGCTGGCTTTCTGCGAAAGATAGCACCAGCACCAGCGTCCGATGGAGCCAGTGGATCACCGGAAGTCATCGCATGATTGACTTGGCATTCGTAGCCATCCAGCATGTTGTCTTCGATACAGCGAAAAAAGATACCGGAATTCACTTCAGGACTGGCCAGCGAGTAGACCGCATGAAGTAGGAAGTCGCCGTAAGACTGTTTGGACTGCACCTTGCCAAGTCCGCCATGGATATGCAACCCTTTTTCAGAAGGTTGAACCTTCATCGACCCAGCTTCTTTCTCAGCGACGGTCCAATCCTGCTGCCACTGACTGTCCAGTCGAAGCGCCGTGGAGGTGATTGGACGCATTAGGATATTCCGAAATTCGACCACGCCTTCGTTATGTTGCAGGCTGATATGGCCTCGACGCGACGATGAATCATCGACCATCTCCACAATCTTCTTTCCGTCCAATTGGATGGTCACGTTTTCTCCATCCAGGCGTATCAGATAGGTGTGCCAAACAGTGGGATCAAATTTGCCTAATTGATCAGGTTCGACTCGCTGACGCTGAACCACGCTGCCAGTAGGAAACGGGTTGTCTGGAGGTGCGATGTTGACTTCCAGGCAGTCCAAACTCACATCCCCAGGTTCTGGCATAGTCCTCATGAAGATGCCGCTGTTGGTATCCGGGCCGGCCCGAAAATCGATCTGAAGTTCGCAGTCAGCCATTTCAAACGAAGTATAGAGAAAACTCTTGTCACCTCGCGTCACTCGCAGAATCCCATCGCGGCAACTCCAATCGGCCTGGCCGACGATATTCCAGCCCGCCAAAGATTGCCCGTCAACTCTCAGCCACCACACCTGGTCGAGCATTTCAGTAGGCAATGCGGCAGCTAACAACTTGTCCGCTTGAATCTCATAAGCGGCCAGTTCGATCGGCCCTTGTCCAACGGTAAGGTCCAGTGGTGGTTCGGAAGCTTGGTCCGCGCTGGCGGCGGATTCGAGTTCTGTAGGCGGTCCTGCTTCTGGACCTCTACTACAACTTGCAAGCCAAATTGAGAATGCGGCTATCGCTACATTGAAGATATTGACGGTTTTTCCAAATCGATACAACATGCGCTCACTCCGGCTATCACAGGTGTTCGGAACTCCTTCAGTCTATCCGATTTCACAAGTTTCTCCCAGCCAAACTAGATTTGTCCGAAATTGTGGTGACAAGCTTCCAGCTTGTCAGAAACAGTAGCACCTCACATCGTGGTGACAAGCTTCCAGCTTGTCAGAATCTGTACTATCCGAAATCGTGGCTAAAAGCTTTCAGCTTGTCAGAATTTTATGTAAACTAACCACTCTGAATTCACACTCTTGAATCAACAAGCTTCTACAACGTCAACTACAAGCTGGAAGCTTGTAGCCACGATTGGGGATCAAGCGATGGAGGAAGGTGTCGTCAGGCGCCGAGTTTTGCCGCATATCGACGTAGCCGGCAAAGCCTATTTCATTACCGGATGCTTGTACGGGAGTATCTCAGCGCTGGGCCTTTCCAAGATATTGGCTTACCGCAATCATTTGGCCGAATTGAAGAAACCAGCCGATTTATCAATCCTACAATGGGAGGACCGAAAAAAGAAGCTACTCTTCAAATTTGTCGACGATTTGCTTGATGATCAGAGTGCGGTTCGACATCTGGAAGATCCTTGTTGCTCTTCTATCGTCGAAGAAGCGTTTCTACACTTCGCCAACGTTCGATACCTGCTGTTAGCGTACGTTGTCATGCCAAGTCATCATCACTGGCTGTTCTTGCCCGATGATGATTGGAGTTTAACTCATTTGAATGAGCCCCATTCCCTTAAGAAGCAGCGAACTGCCCGTGAAGCCATTTCGCACAGCATTCAAAGCTATACGGCCAACCAGTGCAATCGTGTCTTGGGACGTACGGGCCGCTTTTGGCAAGTGGAAACATACGATCATTACGTGCGCGATGAAGCAGAGTTGCATCGCATTGTCCATTACATCGAGAACAATCCTGTCAAAGCTGGCTTAGTGACAAATCCCGTTGATTGGCAGTGGTCTTCGGCTCGGCTGCGTCACGACCTTGGAATCGCACCTGGCGGTCCGCTTCGTAGAAGGCAGTAGTGTCGTAGTGTGGTGACAAGCTTCCAGCTTGTCAGATAACTTAACAAGTCTACAAGCTGGAAGCTTGTAGCCACATGGGAGATCACTCCGACTCGATTTCGAGTCGAACTTCTGCAAAACTGGAAAGATCCAGTCGGTCGTTAACACTTCGGCCTGACTCAGTCGCTGACGAATGAAGAGCTGACTTAGGTGTAAGCAACTCTAGCTCGATTCGATTTCTGAGTTCCAGTTGTGACGCAATCTGCCAACGGAATGGGCCGCTGCTGCCTTCAGGTAAATCGCAGTCGACATCGTTCAGTCGCATCGCCAGGACAGAGCAGCCGACTTGGCAATCGATTACCACCCAGACCGATTGTCCCTGAGCCAGTCCCGAGGGTCGATGAAAAAAACGCTCGGCGCGAATCTGATTCAGATCATCCCCCAGCAGGTTCCAAGGACGCGTAAGTCGGATGCTGTGAACTGATGGCATTGGCCGTAGTGAAACCTCTAAAAGGGCTGCAAAAGCTCGTTAGGCTGATTGTAAAGGGCATTAACTTAGATTACGCTACCCGGAACACTGTACCGACACGCTGGGTGTTGGCAAGCGGGATCTTATGTCGTTGTCCGTCTGAAGGAGACTCGATCATGTCGAAAAGAATGTTACTAGTTGGTTTAGGGATTAGTTGCGCCTGGTGGTTGATTTCCATTGGCAACGCCCAAGCGCAAGTGATTACTCGAATTGGTTCGGGTGTCGAGGCTATGTTTGCTTCGCAGAGCGACGCGTTTCGCGATTCGGACCCAACGGGGATCTTGTGGGGGGCACCGGCTGGTTTTGGCTTGTACCCGGGCGGAGCGGTGATTCCCAATTTGCCTGCACCGCCAACAGCATCGATCAGTACACCCAGCGGCAACGCATTTGCTGGCGGAGGCTATACCGCATTATTTGCTGACAATCTTGGCGGTTCGACCTCGTTCACCGCTGCTCAGGCGACGATCGATGACATCATTTCCGCTCTACCTACGATAACATCCGATGTGCAGATTCAATTTAGCAATTGGCGGATCGCTCAGGGACCAACGGCTCCGGGTTATGCGTATAACCAACTGAACTTTGGATCCAACTATCTATTCGACACCTTAAGTCCGGGGCTTGGGGCTGCGGTCAATCCAGCGATACCTCTGCTGATCAACGGCAACACTCAAGGCTTGACCTCGTATGCGCAGTTCGATGCGGTGATCAACTACGATTGGATACCGGTCACAACCAATACGGCTGGCCTGATCCTACCTAGTGGTCCAACGATGTCTCTGGGGTCGCTGTCCTACGCATGGTCGGTGTCGGGGCCGGGACCATTTACGCTCAGCCTGCCCAGCAGCGGCTCCCTGCTTGCGACTCCGGCCGGAGAAGGAGTTTTGTCGATCAACGGTCACGCCTGGGTAGCCGGTGACCCATTCACCTTGAATGTCAACTTGGTGCCAGAACCTTCGGCGCTGGGGCTGTTGGCGGTAGCCAGTGTGCTGAGTCTGAGAGTCAGTCGTTATCGCCGGCGCTAGTTGGTCACGAACTGTTTGACAGTCGACATCTGCTTGAACTGTTTCTTAGTCGGATCTTCTAAGCGTACGGAGATCTGCAAACCTCGCAGATCCACCGGAAACGGCGGGCTCGTCTCCCGCTCCGATGGATCATCGACACCAGGCGCTGAGCCAGCATTGTCCACTCCATCGGTGCCAGCATCGATGGCTGTGGCCCGCCATGGTTCCGTTAGAAAGTTCGGTGCTACACTGCCAGTGATAGTGACCAAACCGGGCTGCCCGGCGATTTGAGCTTGCAACACTCCGTCGCTCTCGTACAGATTGGTGTAGGTATCATAAGAAGGTTGGAAAATTTGAAAGCCGTTGCTACCTCGCTTTACCAAGCCAGATTTAAAAAGAGCAATAGTTGGAAAGCCACTCGAATCGTATCCGCTCAACTCGCTCGGAAAACTGCGACCAAGTTTGCCTGCCCAATTCAAGTCTACGTATTCTCCGTAAGCAATGATGGCTGATCTTATTGGTGAACTTGTCAGGTTAATGAGTCCATAATCAAGAAAACCAGGGTCGCCGGGTTTCAGTGTTATATCGTCGGAGTTTACTGCTCCCAATTCACCTAAATCAAGCGCACCATTGCCCAGTCGATCGGTAATGCTGTTTTGATCATCGTTGACCGAGGCAACTCCAGGTTCTCCATCCGCACCTACGAAGCAAATCACAGGAGCGCCCGAGTCATACGCTTTGACATCGAATGCTAACAAGTCGGTGGTCAGCACATCCTCGCCGGTACGATCGCCCATTAGGGCGAATGCAGGGTGCAAGAAGCCAGTTCTTGGTAACGGCGTATTGATTTCTTGGAATGTAAGCGCAGACGTTAAGGCCAAAACTGGCTGGGTTACGGCATATTGGCCTGGCCGATGGTGAATCAGATGCCCAAATCGATACGCAGGGTTCGC
>DAIRSD010000200.1:0-8147 GCA_036804625.1 Aureliella sp.
GTTGTACGGTCGTCCAGGTGGGCGGCATGACTGGAACCATTGGGCAAGCCATGGATATGGCGTTCCCTTCGGTTGCCGATGGAACCGCAAGGCTGCTAAGCGGTTTGAATCCGGCTTGGGGTGAATTCATCCGCAACCGGCGCGAGTTTCCCTTGGCTGTCGTCACCTGTTTGGCGACGATGGGGCTGATTTATCGCGGCGGCTATGGACGGATCGAGTGGCTTACGACGGCGATTGTTGTCAGCTCCACCTGTCTGACTGTACTGGCCTGTGCTTCGCTCAACTGGACCGAGTTTGCTATTAAGGGCAACGATATTCGTCAAGGCATTCAGTTGCGAGTGCCTGCCGAAGGGATTGCGGCTGCCTTTGCCGTGTTTGGGATCACTGGGGTCGGAGCAACAGAACTTTTCTACTATCCCTATTGGTGCCTTGAGAAAGGTTACGCTCGGCATGTCGGAGTCAACGACGGATCGTCCGCATGGATTGAGCGTGCCAACGGTTGGATCAAAGTCCTGCACTACGATGCCTGGATCAGCATGATCGTGTACACGCTTTCGACTGTCGCATTTTATTTTATGGGAGCGGCTGTTTTGCATTCCAAAGGGCTTCATCCCAAAGGCCCCAAGCTGGTGGAGGTACTATCCGAAATGTATGCCGGGCCATTTGGCGACTGGGCTCGCATACTGTTCTTATTCGCTGCCGCAACCGTGCTTTTTAAGACACTCTATCTTTCCTGTGCGGCTAATAGTCGCTTGACTGTGGATTTTCTGAACTTGACAGAACTTGCGACCATTAAGAGTTCTCGAAAGCGGGCCAACTGGATTGCCGGTTTTTGCCTAGTATATCCTGGGTTGGCTCTTTTCTTTTATTGCTTTGCACGCGATCCAAAGTTGATGGTGAAGATCGGCGGCTTTGCTCAAGCTGCGACGCTGCCGATGATCGCAACAGTCGCGGTCTATTTTCGATACTTCAAGACGGATCGGCGGCTCAAGACAGACGTCTATTCTGATATTCTGCTTTGGATCGCGCTGCTTTCGATCCTTGCGGCTGCCTGCTATGCCATTCCATCGCAATTGATCGACTTGGGGAAGATGCTGACTTCAGAATAGGTTCTTTGCAGGGTGTCGATTACAGCCAGCAGTTTTGGTTCTTGAGCGGTTACTGGAAATCTGGGCGATTGAGACTACAATAGCGGGCACAAGCCGTATTCTCCCAGAAGATTGCAAATACCGTGCTTCGTCCCCGCCTAAAATCGATTGCCATACCGTTTCGTCTGGTCGCTGCTGGTCCAATTTTGCTTGGGCTTATGAGCCAAGCGATTCTTGCAATTGCACAGTCCCCCGAGTCGGATCGTTTGAATTTTAATCAAGACGTTAGGCCAATTCTGGCAGAAAACTGTTGCTATTGTCATGTCCAGGTCGCAAATAAGCGTGAATCTGGATTGCGATTGGACATTCGCTAGGATGCAGTGGCTGCAGGTGCCATCACACCGGGCGAGATCACTTCCAGTTCGTTGCTAGAGCGCATCCATCATGCAGATCCTGATAGCCTGATGCCGCCAGTGTCCTCCAACCGCCGACTGACAGATTCTCAAAAGCAAATACTCGAGCGGTGGATATCAGAAGGAGCTAGCTACGATACTCACTGGGCCTTCACAAAACCTGAAAGGCCTGCGTTGCCCAGCGTCAACAATGAATTATGGCCTCGAAATCCGATCGATTTCTTTATCCTGGCGAAGTTGGAAGCGGCTGGTATCGGGCCTTCGCCAGAAGCTGATCGAGAGACATTGATCAAACGGCTTTACTCCGACTTAATCGGTCTGCCTCCGTCGTTGGAACAGATCGACCGATTTGTGAATGATCCTGATCCAACATCCTATGAAAATCTGGTCGATCAATTGTTGGAAGACCAACACTACGGCGAACGCTTGTCGCTCAACTGGTTGGACGCAGCCAGATATGCTGATAGCAACGGGTTCCAGCAAGATGGCGATACATGGCAGTGGATGTGGAGAGATTGGGTAGTCAAAGCGCTCAACGACAATTTACCCTTTGATCAGTTTACGATTTGGCAGTTGGCTGGAGACTTGCTGCCCGAGGCGACAATGGATCAGAAAATCGCAAGTGGCTTCAATCGCAATCATTTGCTTAATGGAGAAGGCGGTGCTATAGCCGAAGAGCAGCGGTTTGTCGTCCTGTTTGATCGCATGGATACAACGGCTACCACGTTTTTGGGACTGACCATGTCATGTGGTCAGTGCCACGATCACAAATACGACCCGATCACACAGCGCGACTACTACAGTTTGATGGATGCATTCAACCGAGTTCCCGAATCTGGGGTTCCGCAATACTATTCCAAGCGCATTCGCGTCGGAAACCCGGTAATCGAAGTTCCCAACGAAGAACTGCTCCAGAGTCGCGACCAGTTCGATAGGAGGATCGAAGAGCTATCCAAACAGGCGCAGCCGCTGCTGGATGCCGCGTTTTATGGGTGGCGAGCCGGACTGTTTGCCGATTCGAAGCCGACCGAAGGCAAGGGGCTTCCCAAAGAACTGAACAAACTACTTGGCAAGGATGAAAGCCAGCGTAGCGAAGAGGAACAGAAGTCGATCGATCATAAGCTGAGAGATCATTTTGACAAGAAGGTTCGCAATAAGCTTGGCACCAGCATTCCGTCCGTCGCACAGTTGGACTCGCTTACCAAAGAGCGTGGCGATTTTGTAAACGATCACACTCCGCGACCAATGATCATGAGCGACGCGCAGCCGCGTGAGACTCATATTCTGATTCGGGGCGAATATCTAAATCCTGGTGAAAAAGTGACGATGGCCACCCCCGCGTTTCTGCCTCCAATGCAAGACGACTGGCCCCGGAATCGGTTGGGTCTGGCCTATTGGTTGGTGTCACCTGAACAGCCTTTGACCTCACGCGTTCAGGTCAATCGGATGTGGCAACACTTCTTCGGGTCGGGAATTGTGAAGACATCTGAAGACTTTGGAGTGCAAAGCGAATACCCGGTGCATCTGGATTTGCTGAACTGGCTAGCTGTCGATTTTCGCGAGGGTGGTTGGGACATGAAACGGCTCAATCGCTTGATCGTGACCAGCGCTACCTACAGGCAATCCAGTCGTGTTACGCCGCAGTCCAGAGCGATGGACCCCGAGAATCGACTGGTTGGACGTGCGACCAGAATGCGGATGCCAGCCATGGTACTTCGCGATTGGGCCTTAGCCGCCAGCGACTTGATCGATTTGCGACTGGGTGGTCGGCCGGTCTATCCCTATCAGCCAGAAGCAATCTGGGAATCGCTGGCCATTACGAAGGAGCGCGATTTCAACTACCCGACTTCCCAAGGCAAAGACCTGTATCGCCGAAGTCTGTACACGTTCTGGCGCAGAACAGTGGGGCCAGCCAACATGTTCGATGCTTCTGCTCGCCAGACTTGCAAGGTTCGACTGACGATCACTAGCACACCGCTGCATGCGTTGACCACGCTAAATGATCCGACTTGGGTCGAGGCGGCAAGAGAACTCGCTGAACTGGCCCTGCATCAATCTAGTGATCTTACGGATCAATTGCAATTTGCGTTCCGCCGCGTCAATTGTCGCTCGGCGAAATCGGCAGAGATCGAGCGATTGGCCAAGGCATGGCACAAACAGCATGCGATCTTTAGCCAAGATATCGCGGCAGCCATTGAATTTCTGAAGACCGGCCAAGCCGAGAGGGATTCTACGCTCGACCCAGCGACCCACGCGGCGATGGCGGCGGTGTGTTTGGCGGTTTTTAACTTAGATGAGGCGCTCACACGTGAATAGTCTTTCCGCCGTTGTTGATTCGGAATTGATTCAGCAGAATATTCAGCGCGTTAATCGCCGCCAATTGTTCGGACGTATGGGAAGCGGACTTGGCGTGGCTGCGCTGACCAGTCTACTGCAACAAAGTGGAGCGGTGGCTCAAACTGAAACAGCTCATGGCTCAGCGGCTCTAGGTGGCTTAGATAACTTGCCGCATCATGCGCCGAAAGCTAAACGAGTCATCCTGATGTGGCAAGGCGGTGGACCATCACACGTGGATCTGTTTGACGAGAAGACTGTCATGCAAGAGATGGCTGGCAAGGAGATCCCTGACAGCGTTCGCGGGACCACACGGCTGTCCACGATGACCAGCGGCAATGCGAAGTGGCCATGCGTCCCGGCAATCAAACCGTTTGAGTCGTATGGTCAGTGTGGTATGCGGCTAAGTAGCCTTTTACCCAACATCGGAAAACTGGCTGATGACATGACATTGGTTCGCTCGCTACATACCGAGGCGGTCAATCATGCTCCGGGTGTAACATTCTTTTTGACCGGTTCTCAAGTACCGGGTCGCCCGAGCATGGGGGCCTGGATGGCTTATGGTCTGGGTAGCCAAACACAGGATCTTCCCACGTTTGTCGTGATGACATCCAGCGACAAAGGGAAGACGTGCGGACAATTGTTTTTCGATTATTACTGGGGCAGCGGATTTTTACCTAGCCGTTTTCAGGGCGTGCGATTTCGCAATGTTGGTGATCCAGTCCCCTACTTGGCCAATCCCAATGGAATGAGTTCGCAGTCGCGACGCGTCTTGTTGGATGACATCGCGGCTCTGAACGCGCAGCACCTGGCCGATTATGGCGATCCAGAAATTGACACTCGCATTGCTCAATACGAAATGGCGTTCCGAATGCAGTCGAGCGTGCCGGAGTTGATGGATTTTTCGACCGAAACCGCTGCTACCATTGAGCGCTACGGCCCAGATGCACTGGTCAAAGGCACTTACGCGAACAACTGCCTGATCGCTCGACGACTTCTGGAACGCGGCGTTCGTTTCGTGCAATTGATGCACGCTGGCTGGGATCAGCATCGGAATTTATACACTCAGTTGGAGGAGCAATGCCGCGACACCGACGCTCCATCGGCAGCACTGGTGCAAGACTTGAAAGACCGAGGCATGTTGGAAGACACGCTGGTTATTTGGGGTGGCGAATTCGGTAGGACACCCTTTGGTCAAGGCGATCCCGACAAGCCCAATGGCCGCGATCACTTTGGTCGGGCCTTTAGTTGGTGGATGGCAGGTGGCGGAGTCAAACGCGGATTTATCCACGGCGCGACCGATGAGTTCGCATGGAACATTACAGAGAATCCCATTCACGTGCATGACATGCAAGCCACCATCATGCACCTTTGTGGTATCGACCACACTCGATTGACTTTTAGATACCAAGGCCGCCAGTATCGACTGACGGATATCCATGGTCATGTCGTGCCAGATATCATGGGTTAGTATGTTTGGTGGTGAGTGCTGGGAAATTTATTATTTGTCATTGATGATTTTTTGATTTGCCATTTGGATTGGGAATTCTAGCGAATCCCACTACGGGGTGAGGGCGGAGGAATTCTGGTGAATCCCACTACGGGCGGGCTGAGTCGACTTTCTTGCGCACGGTCCGCCGATCCATTTGCAAGCGGTGAGCCGCTTTTTCGAAGCTGTTGGTTTTTTGGTAAGCGATTTTGCAATAAGCGGAAGTCAATTCTTCTGCTGTCAGTTCTAGCCTGTCGATCTGATGAGCCAGCTTTGTTGTGTCAGACGCCGGGGCTAAAGTCTCCGAGGGTCGCAAGACTGTCCTCTGTGTGGCTTGATGATCAAATTGATAGCTGCCGTGAATCATTAGGTTTCTGACACACTGTTCCAGTTCACGGATATTGCCTGGCCAGCAGTAGCCCTGTGGCAAGTGATTGTTCAACCAGCCCACAACCTCATTGGTCAACTCCACCTGCACATCGGGAACCATACGCTGCACAATGAATCCAACTAGATTCTCAAGCACGGCAGGGTTGTCTTGTACCTGAGCAAACAAGGAAGGTGTCTCGATCACGTCAGCACACAGGCGATAATACAGATCTTCACGAAAATGTTTCTTCTCGATTTCAGCGCGGAGATCGCGATTGGTGGCCGCAATCAATTTGCCCTCGAACTTGCGAGTCTTGGTCTCCCCTGAGCGCTGGAACTCTCTGTTTTGTAAAACTCGCAGCAGCTTGACCTGTGTGGGAAGTTCTAATTCGCCAATTTCATCTAGCAAAATGGAACCATAGGGCCCACAGCTTTCCAACCATCCAGCTCTGGCCGCCACTGCGCCGGTGAACGCTCCTTTGGCGTGGCCAAATAGCTCAGATTCAACCAGATTTGATGAAAAAGCAGAGATATTGATGGCTACGTAACTGCTCTCGAAGTGCGTCCGAAACTGTCCGCTGGTCACATCAAATGGGATGTAACGCGACAACCCAATGGCGCGTGACACCAGTTCTTTACCGCTGCCGCTGGGTCCGGTCACTAGAGTAGTAACCTGGTATAGGTTTTGATACAAGCTATCTCGATAACGCCGCATATTGATGGTGAAGATTGATTCCCAGATTCGCGTGCGTAGCTGAGCAGCAGGCAACGATTGCCCAATAACGCAGTGAAAAATATTAAAGAACGCGCGATAGATCTGATAAAACAGCGAAAACAGATGCGACTTGTCACGCTGAGTAGCCAGGTTGCAACCTGGAACACGTAACCAATAGTCGTATTGTTTTGAGAACTGTTTCCAAATTTCCGGAGTCGCATTTTGAACCAATTTCTGCGACCCCACTGGATATTCCCAGACATTCAATAGTTCGTAGAACAACACGTAATAGGCCAGATCCTCGTACAGTTCCATTGAGGCGCGGTCAGGTCGAACGCCCTCTTGCAATTCCGCACGCAGTTGTAGCAGTAGCACCCGAGCTCTCTCGGACACTTTAATGACGTTCTTACGGCGCTGTGGCGTGTGCTGCTCGGAGTGACTCCAGTAAGGCTGCTCTTCGGGCTCAAAGTCACGGCCCAGAGCGATTCGCTCAAGTTCGATGCGTTCGGCGGTGAACGGGTTCGTGTAATTCAATTGGGCGATCGCTTTGGCTGATGCCAAGTCGCTTCGCGATAAAACTTTCATGGAATTGCCTCGAACTGCTTGTCAGAAAGGTCGTTCATGATGGCCCGCTCAAACCACCTGTTTGCCGCGACAACTTAGTTAGTTTTAGCCGATCCCAGCCTGGAGGCTTATAGGGACAAGTCAACTGGATTAGCACACGGTGAACATTCGATGTACATAAAGTGTACATCACGAACCGAGTACTTGGAACATGCTGAATAGGGAAAATCGCCATAAATATAGACCCAAAAGCCACTTACGGCGATATTTGCAAATTGGCACGGTCATTGCCTATCTCCGTAATGCCCTAGTAACCCTGCTATGGCATTTTTGGCTTCAGCTTTCCATGTGTTGGTGGCTGGCCATTCACAATCCCTTTACGGAGACAAGAAAATGAGAAACAGAAGTTGGACAAAATTGGCCTTGCTGGCCTTAGCGGCCATCACCGGAGGACCGATCATCGGCGGACCATCCCCAGGCATTTCGTCAATCGCTCGGGCCGGTGGTCTACTGATCGCCGATGGCGGCTTTGGCGGAGTCCTAGAAATCAAAGAACAGGACGTATCGGTCGTGATCAACAACGGCATCGCCGTCACCGAGATCAAACAGGTATTTCTCAATACAGAAAATCGAATCGTAGAAGCCCTTTACACGTTTCCTGTGCCCAATGGAGCCAGTGTGAGTAACTTCAGCATGATTATCAATGGCCAGGAAATGGTTGGTGAAGTGGTCGAGAAAAAACGCGCTCGACAGATCTACGAAAGCTACAAAGTCACCAAACGTGACCCGGGCTTGCTGGAACAGGTAGACTTCAAGACATTCGAGCTACGAGTTTTTCCTATTCCGGCGCGCGCCGAGCAGCATATCAAAATCACCTACTATCAGCAGCTCGACTTCGATCACAACAACGCAACGTACGTTTATCCATTAGCAACGACCACTCGAGCAGCGATCAACGAGAAGACTAAGGGTCGATTCTCGATGTCGATGGATATCAAGAGCGAGATTCCGATCACAAAGGTCTCAAGTCCTTCACACTCCGAAGACTTCGTGATCGCTAGCCATACAGCCAAATACTCACGGGCCAACCTGGAAGTCACCGGAGGGGATCTGAGCAGGGATGTAGTGATTGCCTTTGACACCGAGCGTCCAAGAACGGGGATCGATGTTGTTGC
>DAIRSD010000201.1:0-2128 GCA_036804625.1 Aureliella sp.
GTCCAAAATCTTTTTTGGACTATAATCAATCAATACTAAAGACCGTTGCTACTCGATTCGATCCTCGGCAATGGTTTCCGTCCGTTGGATCAACCGAGTGAGCATCGAAACAATTCGTTTCAGATTCGATTTTCCGCGAAGGTTGGATTCGTTGTCAATGGCATCGCAAACACGTAGCACATCATGAATCGACGCACATTCCAGCGCCGCCCCACGGGCAATTTCGAAGAATCGGTTTTTGTCTTTGAGGCTTTGTTTGCCGTTGCCCTCGGCAATGTTTAATGGAATCGATTGAGCAGCGCGAAGCCATTGGTCGCGAGCGGGTCGATTGACGCCGAAAAGAGCCTTGGCGATACGATACGAAAACGCAACGTAGTCAATCGAGAGCCGATAAACGTCCAGTCGTTCATGGTCGAAGATTGGTTCTGTCATCAAGGATCCTTTCGAGTACGAGTACCGTTGCACCGAGTACGAGTACGACTGCCCTGACGAACTTATAATTATCATGAGTCATCGACTCATAACTTAATACAGGGCCTCAGCCCACTTTGCCAAAGTATACATAAGTTCTAGAATCTGGTCAAAACGCCAGCTCAATTGAGAAGCGTGGCTAGCGCAGGTAGTACTGTATTGACTCGGTGGTAAGCTCTGGACATTCGTCGGGATGGTAGAAATGCAATGATTGCCGAATTCATCAAAGTCCTTCAGATCGAAAATCTGTCGAAGGCTGATCGGGAATGGTTCCCCAAAATCGTGAGTCAGTTTGCTGTGTTTAGCCAGCAAGACCCTCAACAGGCGCTGGACTGCTCCAAAGATTGCGTGGTCCGATTCTTGCGTTCGATGCTGGATGCCAAAAGGCTGGCTTGGCAGCGCCTTCAAGCCGCTCAGGCAATCGAACTGTACCGCCGAGCCGTCCTTGAACAACCCACCGACGAGCTGTTGCCGTTGATTGAGAAACTGAAAGAGCTAAAGCAGGATGAAATGCAGCAAAAGCGATCAGATGCGATGAACTCGCAGCCCTCGTCTAGTGATTCAGATTTTGACCCTAGGTATCTCGGTGAAGACGGCAATGTGGGCAAGATTGATCCCGCCGAATTGCCCTTAATCCAAGAGATGCGAAAGTTGCTCCGCATTCGCCATTACTCCAGGCGCACCGAACTGGCTTATGTCGGCTGGGTCCAGCGGTTCCTTGAAACCATCAAGCCCAATACGGCTGACGAAAGTTCGGAGTTCGAGGTGCGCGAGTTCTTAAGTGACTTGGCCGTCCAAGGGCAAGTGGCCGCGAGTACTCAAAATCAAGCTTTCAGTGCGTTGCTGTTTCTATTCCGCGATGTGCTCAAGCGAAAAATCGAGTTTCTTAACACTGAGCGGGCCAAGCGGCCCGAACGAGTCCCAGTGGTGATGACGATTGAGGAGATCAACGAGGTGTTTCGATTGCTGGGCGGTCGCGATCTGCTGTTTGGGCGGCTGCTGTACGGAGCCGGACTGCGGCACTACGAGGGCTTGCGATTGCGTGTTAAGGATGTCGACTTTGCCGTTCGGCAGATCACCGTTCGAGACGGCAAGAGTTATTGGGGCATGCCGACGTGGCAACGACGATGATCTACACACACGTGATGAATCGCCCTGGCTTAGCGGTGATCAGTCCCGCCGATCGACTGCTGAGCCAGCGCTAAGGCCATCGGCAGATGAGTTCCTACCGGCCGTAGTGGAACTCGCCAGAGTTCCCGTGATTGCGAGGAAATCTGGCGTCGGGAATTGTAGTGGGGTGTTGTGGCGAGGAATTCTGGCGAGTCCCACTACGGTGGGTCCTTTGCTGCTGCTCGCTAGATGGTAAATGAATTGACAGGATGAACGTCACTCCGACTAATGGTTCGGAGAAATCGATAAGAAGATCATCGGTTGCGTGTTCGAAGTCACCCCTCCAACTGCGAGAGATTATAAAATTTGCTGCTTCGATCCCTTAGTTGCCTTGTGCTCCGATCTTTGTAGCCGTTCACGGAGTTATCAGACTTGTTTGAGTAAGGACGGTGTTGGAGTGGGTTTAAGTTTAAGTTTAAGTTTGAGTCTAATCTTAAACCAAAACTTAAACCAAAACTTAAACCAAAACTTAAACCAAAACTTAAAC
>DAIRSD010000201.1:2228-8127 GCA_036804625.1 Aureliella sp.
CTTAAACCAAAACTTAAACCAAAACTTAAACCAAAACTTAAACCAAAACTTAAACGTAAAATTAAACGTAAAATTAAACGATTGATCAGCCTCTCCTATTTCCGTGAACGGTTCCCCTTCTTTTCATTGGCTTTTGGTGTATTCTGAATATCTCCTGAGTTTTGCGAAGACTTCGGCTTAACTATATGCCAGTGTTTGAGCATGATGACTTGCATTGTTCTTTGAATGTGTCCACGATGTTTGCATGAGTACAACGATGAAAGATTACACACTACTGATAGTTCAAAAGCGTCAAGTGAGAGAACAAAGGCTTAGTGCTAAAAACTGGGTACTGAAGGTGCGTCTGGGGGTTCACCATGCGGTGTTGATGGTACTGAGCTTGTTCGTGACCGGTGTGCTTTGGGCTGATGAGCCGATTGAGGTGCTGTTCTTGGGAGATCAAGGCCATCATCAACCTGCGGCCAGGTTTAAGCAACTGGCGTCAGCGCTGGAGCCTCGTGGGGTCCTGTTGACGTACACAGAAAATGTGGATGCCTTGAATGCGCAGTCGCTGAGCAGCGCGGATGCGCTTGTCATCTATGCAAACATCGACTCGATTACCGATTCGCGGGCTAAATCGCTTTTGGATTATGTGGCAGATGGTGGCGGGCTGGTGCCGCTGCATTGTGCTTCCTACTGTTTTCGCAACAACCCTGAAGTGGTTAAACTAATCGGTGCTCAGTTCCAATCGCATGGTACTGGAATTTTCCGCACTCTCATTGCTCAGCCCGATCACCCGGTGATGCGTGGTTTTGCAGGCTTCGAAAGCTGGGACGAAACGTACGTCCATGGGCAGCACAACGAACAGGGCCGAATTGTCCTTGAGTATCGTCAGCACGACCAGGGAAACGAGCCGTGGACGTGGGTACGATCCCATGGAAAGGGACGGGTCTTTTACACGGCTTGGGGACATGACGAGCGGACTTGGGGGCACCCGGGTTTTCAGAATCTAGTCGAGCGCGGTATTCGCTATGTGACGGGCCATGACCCTGGACTAGCCGGGCTTTATCAAAACGATCGACCGTTCATAGTCCCCGAATCTACCGCCATGCGGACCGATGTCCAGCCTTTCAGCTACACCGACGTCGGAAACGAGATTCACAACTATGTGAAGTCAAAGAAGTGGGGCGAACAGGGCCAGCCTTTATCCCAAATGCAGGAGCCTCTATCGCCAGAGGAGTCGCTGAAGCATTGGGTGTGTCCGGTTGGATTTCGAGTTGAATTGTTTGTTTCGGAACCAGATCTTCAGGGAAAGCCCATTTGCATGAATTGGGATGAGAGGGGGCGATTGTGGGTAGCTGAGACCTACGACTATCCGAACGAATTACAACCGGCAGGAGCTGGTCGTGACCGCATTCGAATCTGCCAGGATACCGATGGAGATGGCCGAGCAGACAAGTTTACGGTGTTTGCCGAAAAGCTGAGTATTCCAACCAGCCTTGCATTCTCGCGTGGTGGCGTGATCGTGCAAGATGGTGCTCAGACGATCTATCTAAAGGATATCGATGGCGATGACGTGGCAGACCAACGCGAGGTTCTGATATCTGGCTGGGCTATGGGGGACACTCATGGTGGAGTCAGTAATTTTCAATACGGTCTGGACAACTGGATTTGGGCCATGCAGGGCTATAACGCTTCTGAACCTATTGCGCTGGGAAAGCCACAGCAGCCGTTTCGCATGGGCTTCATGAGGATTCGTCCTGATGGTAGTGAAGTTGAATTTATTCGATCAACGAACAATAACACATGGGGCTTGGGGATCAGCGAGGAGGGCTTGATTTTTGGTTCCACAGCGAACGGATGTCCAAGTGTTTTTATGCCGATCCCCAATCGGTATTATGAACGAGTGCGCGGGTGGACTCCCAGTTTAACGCTATCGTCGATCGCGGATTCGAATCGTTTTTTACCGATCACCGACAAGGTGCGACAAGTGGATCACTTCGGTGGCTACACGGCTGGCGCTGGACACGCATTGTACACGGCCAGGCAGTTCCCGCAGCAGTATTGGAACCGCGTCGCCGTTGTCAGTGGCCCCACGGGTCACTTGGTAGGTACATTTGTGCTAAGCCAAGACGGTAGTGGGTTTCAGTCCACCAATCCATTCAATTTGCTTGCCAGCGATGACCAGTGGTCTGCTCCCATCATGGCCGAGGTGGGACCGGACGGTTGCGTGTGGGTGATCGATTGGTACAACTACATCGTCCAGCATAATCCCACTCCACATGGTTTCGAAACGGGCAAGGGACAGGCTTATGAGACAAAGCTGCGCGACAAGCGGCACGGGCGCATCTATCGAGTGGTTCACGAGGCGGGGCCGCTAGCACCTGCGGCGGACTTGTCAAAAGCCTCGCCTTTACAATTAGTCGAAGCGCTGCGGCATCCGGTGATGCTGGTCCGCAAGCACGCTCAGCGGTTGCTGGTGGAGCGTGGTAAGAACGATGTCATATTGCCCCTATTAGAACTGGTCAACGACCGATCCTACGACGCGGTTGGACTGAACGTGGGTGCCATCCATGCCTTGTGGGTGCTGCATGGGCTTGGCCAAGTCCATTCCAAAAATGTTGATGTGATCAAGTCGGTTCATGCCGCACTAAAACATCCATCGCCGGGGGTTCGACGCAACGCGGTGCAAGTGCTCGAGCCGGTGGCCGGTTCGGTCGATGCGCTAACGAGTGCGGGGTTGCATTTGGATCGTGATGCCAACGTGCGATTAGCTGCCGTTTTAGCGCTTGCCGACTTGCCCGCAACGGATCGCACAGCGAACGCGGTCATTCAGAGCTTGGCGTCATCGGCCCCGGCCCCCGATCGTTGGATTCGCGACGCGGCGACTTCCGCAGCAGCCAGTGACGGGGCGAATTTCTTGATTGCCGTGGCGGGAAATGCGCAGTGGTCTGAATCCATAGGCGAGGTAACACGCGTCGTGGCTGGGCATTATGCACGTAGCAACCCAGATGGTCGGCTGGGCAACCTGCTTACTGCGCTGCAATCAGCCAGTCCGGAAGCGGCATTGGCGGTTGTAAGCGGACTTGCGGATGGATGGCCGTCTGACAGACCTGTGACTTTGACCCAGGCGGATCAGGCAATCCTACTGACACTAGTAAAGCGTGTCGAGCCTTCAGTTCGTAGCACTCTGGTGAAGCTTGCCGTGATCTGGGGAAGTCAAGACATGACGCAGGCGATCGGAGAAATCGCCGATGAATTGATGCGTGCGGTTGGAGATGCATCTAAGTCGGATCAGCAGCGCGAGCAAGCCGCAGTGCAGGCTGTCGATTTTCAGCCTGAAAGCCAAGCGGTTGTCCAGCATTTGCTAGATACGTTGAGCCCTCGGCTATCGCCTGACCTGGCGTCTGCTATTGTGCGTGCGCTGCGTGCAAGTCGCGTCGAAGAGTTGGGCCAGTTGCTCATTGAACGCTTGGCAGGTTTGTCGCCAACGACCAAGACCGAAGTGATCAGTTTGCTGCTTTCGCGTCCCACATGGACCAATGCCCTACTGGAGTCGATTCAGCCAGGCAGGCTTTCACTGTTGGATCCGTCTCTGGAGCAACGTCAGTCTTTGGCGGTGTATCCCGATATACAAGTTCGAACGGCGGCGCGCAAGTTGATGGACGCCGGAGGTGCGCTGCCCAGTGCGGATCGACAGCAGGTGGTTGCGAGTCTGTCGCACATTGCGCATCAGAAGGGTAACCCGATGGCGGGCAAACAAATCTTTCTGAAACAGTGTTCCAAGTGTCATGTCCACAGCAGCCAGGGGACTCAGGTTGGGCCGGATCTAACCGGGATGTCAGTGCATCCCAAAGAGGAAATGTTGGTACACATTCTAGATCCCAGCCGGAGTGTGGAAAACAATTTTCGCGCCTACTCGGTTTTGACCGTCGATGGATTGGTGCTGACCGGTATGTTAGCCAGCGAATCTAAGACTGCGATTGAACTATTTGATACGGAAGGCAAGAAGAGTTCAGTTCTACGAGAGGATATCGAGCAACTGACAGCGTCGCCTAAGTCGATCATGCCTGAAGGTTTCGAGAAATCGGTTACGGCAGAACAGTTAGGTGACCTGCTGGAGTTCTTGGCTCAGCGGGGTCGCTTCGTATCGCTGGACCTAAGTAAAGCGGCCACCGTTGCCAGCGACCGAGGTATGTTTGTTGAACCCGATGGTCCTGAGACGATGATTTTCCAGGATTGGTCTCCCAAAGAGGTTCAGGGGGTGCCGTTCAAATTGATAGATCCGCAGGGTGGCAAAGTTCCCAACGCGGTGGTGCTGCGTAGTACTGCCGGGGTGGTGGCCCGTACGATGCCGCTAAGTGTTAGCACAGTGTGTACAGGACCGGTGAAAACAATTCACATTTTGGGTGGAGTCGCCGGTTGGGGGTATCCCTTGGGTAAAGATGGTGAAGTATCGATGATCGTTCGCTTAACCTACTCGGATGGTCAGACCGAAGATCATCCGTTGCTTAATGGAGTGCATATTGCGGATTATATCCGGCGAGTTGACGTGCCACAGTCAGTGTTCGCTTTTGATTTAAGTGGGAAGCAATTGCGATACCTGTCCGTAATACCCAATCGCAAAGATCCACTTACCATGATCAACTTGGTCAAGGGGACTGGCCAGACAGCCCCGGTGGTGATGGCTATGACGATCGAAAGTTATACTGACTGAACGATAGAGCCTTTCCAAGTTGCTAGTAGTCGCCTATTCTAGTAGCCGATTTAATTTTGTTCACTTAAATTTTAGTGTCCTTTCGCAAAAAAAGACGTCCGAACTTGCCATCAGCCGGAGTGCGTTTCCACCCGGTTTTTGCGGCAACGGGACACTAACGCACTCCGGCTGTTTTGGTAGCTTATTTGCGAGCGGTTACTCATGAAACCTTGCTGCTATTCCATCATGTTCAACCTAATTCAACTTCGAATGGACCATATTGTGAAGTCTAGTTTAAGTTTTGGGTTTTGTCTGGTGCTTACAATTGCTTATGCGTCGACATTGCAATTGGCTTGCGCTGCTGACACAGAAGTAAAATTATCCGGACTGACCGGTCAGGCAGAGGTCCATTACGACCAGTACGATATACCGCATATTTATGCCGCCTCGTGGGCTGATGCTGCGCGAGTCATTGGCTACCTGCATGCCAGTGATCGATTGTGGCAGATGGATCTCTTGCGACGGCAAGCCTCGGGTAATCTTGCAGAGGTGCTTGGACCTGACGGATTGCCATCGGATCAATTGATGCGGCAGTTGGGGATTCGTTCTGGATGTGAGGAGCTTTGGAAGTCAAATCTTGTACCGGCAGAGATGCGAGCCGAGTTGTTAGCTTATGCAGAAGGGGTCAACGCGAAGATTGCTCAGTTGGGTAAAGAACAATTACCTTTAGGATTTCAAGCGTTGGGATACGAGCCCAAGCCGTGGACACCGGTCGATTCGTTGGTCTTCAGTAAGTACATGGGCTGGGATCAATCCGGAACGATGGACGACCTTTGGTTCGGCAGCATCGTAGAACAGATGGGCCCAATTGCGTTGGAGCAGCTTTGGCCAGTGGATCGCCCCTACGAGCAGTCGACGATCAGCCAACAATCGACTCGTGATCAGGCTCTCAAAGCGATCGCTCAGCCAAAATTGTCTTCGGCGGTTGGGGCATCATCAAGCAGCGAAGGGGCATTCGAATGGACAATGGGAATGGACTTGGAGTTGGCAATGCAGAGCTTTGCTGCCAGGCCGGACTTGGGCGCAGATTATGGTCGGATCTTCCAGCGACTGAGTGCTTTGCCGTGGTTTGGGCGTGGGGGCAGTTTTGGTAGCAACAACTGGGCTGTCGACGGAACCAAGACTCAGTCCGGCAAGCCGATGGTATGTAGCGATCCACACTTA
>DAIRSD010000202.1:0-8045 GCA_036804625.1 Aureliella sp.
CTGAATTGTAACCTAACTTGCCAATGCAGTGTCGCTTTAGGTCCGGGCCACCACAAATGCCAGCCGCTGCTCTATTCTTGATCGAGTTTCTGTGTGCAGTCAACCATCAACCAGCACAAACCGCTCAGCAGGTACATGCCCGACAGAAGATAGAACAGTGGCCCCCAATTGGTAACTTGTGTCACGAGAGTACCCTGATCTGTAGTCTTCGTGAACCAATCAAGAAGGACGCCGAAGACCAGTGGCATCAAAATACCACCGGATGTTCCCGCCGTGTTGATGATGCTAAAGACGGTTGCGCTAAAACGACCTCCGATGTCGGTACACGTTCCCCAAGTGGTTGGCTGGCTCCAATCACTAAAGAACTTGGCGGTCATCAGACACAGCGCAGCCCCAAGGCTACTGCTTTGACCAGCCACTGCCAGTAGTGTCAGACAGCCGATCACCTTGCCCGAAAATCCTACAACGCTTCGCGACCATCGTCGACTGCCAGTCGATCGTATCAATTGGTCGTTCATCCAACCACCCGCAATGCCACCCAAAGCGCCACCCCACAGCGGTAGACTGGCAAGCCAGCCAGTAGCGCTGACATCCAGTCCTCGCGCCTGAAGAAAATAGGCACCAATCAGTGCGACAAAGGCTACATCCGAGCCTGCATCCAGGAACTGTTGCAGAACAAAAAAGCGTAGGCTGCGATGCCGCAGAAGTAACCTTGGTTTCAGTGTTCCATCGGAGATCTTTGCTTGAGAAGTTGTTTGGTCGGCATGGGACTCTCGGATGATAGCCAGTTCCGCTGAGTTCACAGCCGCATGCTGCTCGGGTGAGTCGCGAAAGAGGTACCAAAACAATATCGCGTAACATAAACCTACCAACCCAAGCAGTGTTACCGCTGATTGCCACGTCAACCCCAACCACCCCATCAGAACGACGCCTAGAATGATCGGCGACATGGCACCACCGCTGCGGCCAAACGTGGTAGCAATCCACCCCTGGCAGACCGTCCGTATGCTGGCCGGAAACCACTGCCTGGTCACCTGAGCCAGCGCGGGATAGCAGCCAGCTTGTGCAGCTCCAAATATCAATCTTCCCATCGCGATGGTGAAAACTTGACTGGACTGAGCGATCACCGTCAGGCTCAGCGACCAAACTACAATCATACCGCTCAGCAGTCGATGCGGTCCCCAACGATCAATGAAGATGCCACTGGGAATCTGCCCAACCGAATAGGTGTAGTAAAAGAGCGAGAACAAAAAGGCAACCTGAGTGTGCGAGAACGACAAGTCGCTTTGAAGTTTGGGGCCAACCACGTTCCAACTATAACGGTGAAGGTAAAGCAAGAACGAAGCTCCACAAGCCAGTGCGAAAATGCGCAGGCGAACTCGGGAAGCACCATCAACTGCGTACCGTGACCCGCTGTCCTCACCGGATTTCATCGCTTTCTCAGTTGTCATGCCAGTGGAACCTGACTGATCGTTGACACTCATTCTGTAGACTTCGTAGCAGTCTAATCGATTCCATTACATGAACGGAAACGTTGACGCAGGTTGGTAAGATGGAACGTTCAGACGTCGCGAGTTCACTCGCTCTAGCTGACCCAATGCCGATTATAGCAACTATTTTGCAACCATTTTTCAAACCTCCGAGGAAAGCATGCAGATATATTCCCCAATCGCCTGTGCATAGCTGAGTTTCCACATAAAATGTTACTGTCGATTCGTTGCAGGTATTTTCTACCGCTATTCGACTTCTTCATACTTGAATCCGCTCAGGTTTTCTCCGAATGCCAGGTCCGCAGATCTACTTGGACAACAACGCCACCAGCGCCATCGACCCAATCGTCGCGCGTGCGATGGATCAGTTCCTGCGGGAAGGTCCGGCGAATTCTTCTAGTCAGCATTCTTTCGGCCGACACGCGCTGCGTTTGCTTGAACAGTCCAAATCCAGCCTGCTGGAGTGCATTGGTGCGACAACGGACGGCATGAATGCAGCTCAAGTGATCGTCACCAGCGGCGGTACCGAAGCAAACAATCTGGCGATCCACGCTGCCAGTAACTCCGGGGATGGTTTGATCATCATAGGTGCGATGGAACACCCAAGCATCGTAGAGGCCAGTCAGTCGAAATTACTTTGTCGCCAACCGGTGCGAATGTTACCTGCAACCTCAAACGGAAGTTACGACTTGGATCGACTGGCAAGTTGGCTCAAGGATATTTACTTTGGGCAAGATACGCATCGCCGAGTCGCATTGGTAAGTCTTATGTTGGCAAACAACGAAACCGGGGTAATCAATGATCTGCCCGCAATAGTCCAGATTTGCAACCGCTATGAAGTGCCCGTTCACAGCGATATCGTACAAGCTGTTGGTAAAATCGATTTTGATATGCGAAAGTGCGGAGCGTCGGCTGTGACGGTTGCCGCGCACAAAATACACGGTCCAGTAGGAATTGGTGCATTGGTCGTTTCAGCGGACCAAAAACCGCATCCCTTGATTGTCGGAGGAGGTCAACAGCTTGGCTGGCGTTCGGGCACCGAGCCCGTTGCGATGGTTGTCGGAATGTCTACCGCTTTGGAAGTTGCAAAGCGATGCCGACATGATGGTGACTACCTGCGGGTGGCGGAACTGCGGGATCGATTCGAGTCGATTTTGCTTGCTGAACTGCCGGAAACAGTGATCAACGGCGACCCGGTCAATCGCTTGCCGCAGACATCCAACCTCTCTTTTCTGGGAGTAGACCGTCAGGCTCTACACATCGCCTTGGATCTTGCTGGCGTGGCCTGCAGTACGGGCTCGGCCTGCGCCAGCGGCAGCAGCCTTCCCTCAGCAACCCTACTTGCAATGCAAACTGGCTCTAAGCGCGCCGACAGCGCGCTGCGATTTAGTTTATCTCGCTGGACGACCTCCGAGCAGATCCAACAAGCTTCGGCCACCATCATTCGGTTGGTCAACAAACTGCGCAACATGCCACGAGAAAATTAAGTATGATAATTAACTAGCGCTTCATCCAGACAAATTCACGGGGGTCGAGCAATTTGGTTACGACCTTCCAGGTTGCAAGTTGATCACGCTGGGTGCCTTGGCCAAGCTGGAAGCTTGTCACCACAATGAAACCCGAATAGCCACCGACTTTTATAGCCCTAAATGATGACTTTCTAGCATGCAAGTTAACTGGATTCAACAATCCATTTCAACGGACTCAGCCAACGGCAAGCGGCCGAAAGGAAATGCGCTTGGAATCGCTTTGTTGTCTGTGTGCGCCGCTTGCTTGGTGGTGGGATTTAAAGGCCAGCTATTCGCTCAAGACTACCTTCAACAGATCAAACCACTGTTGCAGGCGCGCTGTACTTCCTGCCACGGAGCGCTCAAGCAGGCTGGTGGCCTTCGATTGGATACCGCGCAAGGCGCAGCCAATGGCGGAGATTCAGGACCCGCCTTGCGGCCAGGCAACGCGATGGAAAGCATCTTGATCCAGCGAGTCAAGGCGGAAGATGCTGAAGATCGGATGCCGCCTGAACACGAAGGCGAACCGCTGACCGATGAACAGATCGCCATTTTGCGAGACTGGATCGATTCAGGCGCATCACTTCCGCACGACGAACAGGCTGAAGCCGACCCTCGCGATCACTGGTCCTTTCGCCCACTGCGCCGGCCTACCGTTCCGGAACCGCACACTCAGTGGGTTCATAACGCGATTGATGCATTTGTAGCAGCCAAGCATCACGAAGTACAGGTTCAGCCACAGTCAGAGGCCAACAAGCTAGTCCTTCTACGGCGGCTTTCGATCGATTTGATCGGACTACCTCCCACTCTAGACGAAATCGATCAGGCGCTAGCAGACTCTTCAGATGATTGGTACCAACGCACCGCCGAGCGACTGCTGGACGATCCACGGCATGGACAGCGATGGGCACGCCACTGGATGGATATTTGGCGATACAGCGACTGGTGGGGCTTGGGGGATCAACTGCGAAATAGCCAGAAGCATATTTGGCATTGGCGCGATTGGATAATCGATTCGCTCAATGACGACTTACCCTACGACCAGATGATTCGGTTGATGCTGGCCGCTGACGAACTGCATCCGAACGATTTGGATAAGCTGCGAGCCACCGGTTTTCTGGCTCGAAACTACTTTCTCTTCAATCGTCCGCAATGGATGGACGAGACGGTTGAACATGTCAGCAAGAGTCTGTTGGGACTGACGATGAACTGCGTACGCTGTCACGATCACAAATATGATCCGGTCCCCCAAGTCGACTATTCTCGACTGCGAGCTTTCTTTGAGCCCTATCACGCTCGGCTGGACATGTTGCCTGGGCAGCCCGACCTGGAGAAAGATGGACTCGCGCGAGTCTTTGATGCTTGGCCCGACGAACCTACCTACCTGTATGTTCGGGGCGACGAAAAGAGACCAGACAAGTCACAGGCTATTGCACCTGGCGTACCCACGTTTCTGGCCGCCAATGAGCTGCCTATTCAGGCCATTGATTTGCCTGTCGAAGCGTGGCAACCTGAGCGGCGTAAATGGGTTACGCAGGCCTATCGGGATGCTGCGCTTCACAAACTGACTTCGGCTCAACGGTCGCTCGAACAAGCAGTGCTTAGTTCAACAGCCAGTGGCGCTGATGGAGACAAAGTTCGATCGGCGCAAGCTCTAGTAGAAGTCGCTCAGGCCGAGCTGGCAAGCGTCGAGATGAGTATTCGTGCCTGGCAAGCAATCTGGGATGAACAATCCGCCGATCTGCGCAGTGAGACGCGTCTGGCTGCAGTGTGTGCTCAGCGTGCTGCACAGTTAGCCCAAGCTGAATACGCATTAATCGATGCAGAAATAAAATTTGAACAAGCGGCAGAAGATAAAAAGGAGTCTGCACAGCAAGCGATTCAGGCTGCTCGCGATACGCTTCAAAAGGCTAGCGAGCAGGCTGGTGCTGAAGTGTCCGATCAAGAACTGCCCGCTCCATTTGAAGGTGCCAAGTGGACCGCCACTCGATTTCTGAATTCTACTGCCGACGATCCTGCTCCGGCATTTGGACCCAAAAGCACCGGACGGCGAACGGCATTAGCAGGTTGGATTACCGACCTCGACAATCCTCTGACCGCGCGTGTGGCTGTCAATCATTTGTGGACTCGCCATTTTGGAACACCGCTTGTCAGTACCGTTTTTGACTTCGGCAGAAAGGGCAGTCCACCAACCCAGCCCGAACTTCTGGATTGGTTGGCCAGTGAATTGATCGACAATCATTGGAGCATGAAACATATCCACCGGTTGATTGTGCATTCAGCAACATATCGCATGTCTTCCTCTTGGATGGAAAGCGAAGACAATCGCAGCAAGGACCCAGACAATCAAGCGATATGGTGCCGAACCCCGACTCGCCTAGAGTCGCAGGCAGTTCGAGACTCGTTGCTGGCGCTGGCCGGGCAGTTGGATTGCACGATGGGAGGTCCACCAGTCCCAGCCGATCAACAAACGGATTCCAAACGTCGCAGCCTCTATTTTTTTCACTCCAACAACGACCGTAATCTATTCCTGACCACCTTTGATGAAGCCTTAGTCACCGACTGCTATCGCCGTGAACAAAGCATCGTACCTCAACAGGCCTTAGCCATGACCAACAGCGGCTTGGTACTGGACCTGGCCAAGCCCATTGCAGAAAATATTTGGCGCAAGTTGCTGCAAGATCAGTCGTCAAAGCCACTAACGTCCAAAACCAATCCAACCAGCGGAGCGGTTCCTAGTGCTGACCAAGCGTTTACGCGACTTGCGTTTCAATTTCTATTGGCACAGCATCCGACGGAAGGTCAGTTGTCCGCCTGCCTTCGATCGCTAGCTACTTGGCGAGAACTACCCGAAGCAGGCCAGGCGGAATCCGAAGAGCAATTTGCTTGGACAAACCTGGTTTGGGTGTTGCTAAACCATCATGACTTTGTAGTCTTAAATTAGGTGGCATATAAAGATGAACGCCATGAAGCGAGCTAAGGAAACAACAAAGCATATGCAATTGCATATTCCCAGGCGGGAGATGTTAACCGGCTTCAGCGCTTTGGCGGCCGCCTGTCTACTGCATCGCGACGGATACTGCCGCGATGGCATCTGGTCGCCGCCCAATGGATTACCCCACTTTCCGGCAAGGGCCAAAAGCGTTATCTGGATTTTCATGAATGGAGGAGTTAGCCATGTGGAGAGCTTCGACCCCAAGCCAATGCTGACCAAATACGCGGGCAAGACAATTAGTGAAACCCCTTTCGCTTTTACACAGGATCCAGAAAGACTTGCCATCGAGCGCTTGGTCGTACCTGACGCAAACGGCAATCAACGAAATACTTTATATCCGCTGCAAGTTGGCTTCAAGAAGCATGGTCAAAGCGGCATAGAAGTCAGCGATTGGTTTCCCTGCATTGCCCAGCAAATCGATCGCATCGCGGTGGTCCGGTCGATGTGGACGACCGACAGCAATCACGGTGCTCAGTCGCAATTCCATTCTGGTCGGCATCAGAACGACGGACAGTTTCCGAACTTGGGAGCCTGGGTACACTACGGTCTGGGGACGCTGAACGAGGATCTGCCGCAGTACATCTCGTTTGGAAATCGTGAATATTGGAACAAACGCGACGGTCATTATTTGGGGCCAGCTCATGATGCCGTGCCCCTGCGCGTTGATCCAACCAATCCGCTAGACTTTGCGAGACCTCAGCGACCTACGGTTCAGTCGACTACCGATGTGGGAGTCGACTTGCTGCGGCAACTCAATCAGCAGCGACTGGCCCAGTCGCCACAGGATCTGGCTCTGGCCGCGCGCATTGCCTCGTACGAATTGGCGTTTCGCATGCAGCGTTCGATTCCCGAAGCGGTCGATATTTCTGCTGAGACAGCCGAAACACAGAAGCTGTACGGTGTTGACCTACCTCACTGCCATGACTTTGCAGTTCAAATGTTAGCCGCGCGGCGGCTAGTGGAACGTGGTGTGCGATTTATCCAAGTACAACACGGGGCTGGTGGAGCCGGTTCGTGGGATGCACACGGCGGACTAAAAGCCAATCACCAGTCCAATGCCTTGCAGGTCGACCAGCCTGTGGGGGCCCTGCTTCAGGATCTGCACCGGCGTGGCCTACTGGATGAAACACTGGTCGTCTTTGCCACCGAATTTGGTCGCACACCAGGCACTCAAGGTACCGATGGACGTGATCATCACATCTTTGGCTTTAGCGTCTGGATGGCCGGAGCAGGCATTCGCGGCGGATGTGTCCATGGCAGCACCGACGAAATCGGCTTTCACGCTGTGGAACATCGGCACTACGTGACCGATATTCACGCAACGATCTTACACCAACTGGGACTCGATTCGCGCCGCCTGGAAATCCCAGGTAGAAAACGTTTGGAAATCGATCACGGAAATCCGATCACTCAGATCCTCACCACCTGATCAATCCGCCTTGATGGCGATATTGCGGAATTTGACCGGGTCGCCGTGACCTGCAAATCCGAAACTGCCGCTGGCATTACCCACGCCTGGGTGAGGTTTACCCGCCATGAACTCCGAGACCTTGCTTATGTCCGTATCGAGGCTCACGGACCAAATCAGCTCCACTTGGATCGTCGTCCCGCGCACGGAAACCTGCTGATAGTTCCATTGCCCTTGCGGACGCAGATAACCACGATGCGCAGCGGACATGCCGTATGCCGATCCATGATATTGACGCGGGTCAAGCTGCTTGTACTGCGCAGCATCGTTGTCGAGTACCTGCAGCTCGCACATTCCCTGATAGGCCGGATCACCCTTGCCTGAGTAACGAATCGCCAAGCCATTGTTACCGCCAGGCGGCAACTGGAACTCCAGACGCACGTCAAAGTCGGTGTACGATCGATCGGTAAACAGTACGCCGCCGGAACCCGCCTTGCACCCAATGGCACCTTCGACCACCGAGTAATTATCCACTGCACCGGTCCAACCAGTTAGATCTTGACCATTAAACAGTGACACGTAACCCGCGTGGTGATGCTGTGCCAATGTTTGATTAGCCTCGTCGGCATCGATTTGACGAATAT
>DAIRSD010000203.1:0-8027 GCA_036804625.1 Aureliella sp.
GATGCTTTCGGAATGCAGCACTCTGGACATGAACCCCACGGCTTGGGGTTGTAGATCATCATATTTGGAACTGCACAGGCCGCTTTGATGTTTCAGTTTTGCGTCCAAAGCCTTGACCGCTTGACTCACCTGCATAATAATCCAATCATCCGGATAGACGGATGGATGGCATGACTTTCTGATCTCGACGGTTTTAGACACAAGCTGTTGACAGAATAGGTCGGATGAGTCGATTGGCTTTCCCGGCAGGCTGGACTTGGTAGGGTTTTCGAGTGATGACGCAGAACGGTTCGCTGGAATGGCTGCAAACTTTAGCTGACGGAACACGTGTCCGTTTGCTGGCGGTGCTTAGCCATCAAGAGCTGTCTGTTTCGGAGCTATGTTCGATCCTCCAGTTGCCGCAAAGTACAGTCAGTCGACATTTGAAACTACTCGCAGCCGATGGTTGGGTAGGATGTCGTAGAGATGGCACTAATCAGCTTTACTGGGGTTCACAGTCGCAGTGGTGCCAGGCAAGGCAGCAATTGTGGCATTGGATCACCGAGCAACAGAACGGCTCCGCCACTTTGTCCAATGACCGACATCGCATGTTGCATATTTTGTCGCAACGATCACGTAGCGAAGCTTTTTTTAACTCGGCTGCCGAGCAGTGGGATAAGTTGCGGGTAGAACACTTTGGGGCTCAGTTAGACGCTTTTATCTTGGCAGCCACCTTTTCTGCTGACTGGCAGGTCGCGGAATTGGGTTGCGGATCGGCTCCACTGGCACAGTTGGTTGCTCCCTATGTTCGCCAGGTAGTTGCTGTCGACAACTCGGCGGCCATGCTGGCTGCGGCAAGGCATCGTCTAAGCGGCCTGAGCAACGTTCGGCTGGAACAGTCCGCGCTGGACGACCTACCACTGGCCGATCATTCTGTGGATGCAGCTTGGATGGTGATGGTACTGCCCTATTTGGAGTCACCGGTCCTGGCATTAAAAGAGTCCGCGCGTGTATTAAAGCCAGGTGCGAATCTGGTGTTAGTGGATTTGTTGCCTCATGATCGCCAGTCTTACCGACAGGAGATGGGGCATGTTCGTTTGGGTATTCAGCAAACTGAGTTGACTGGGTGGTTTGATCATTCTGGTTTAAGTTTGGTCAGGTATCACGGGTTACCTGCAGACCAACACGCAAAGGGACCAGCCTTGTTTGCGGCTGTGGCACGCAGCCAAACTGAAGAGTGACTGGGAGCTGTTTTCGATTAGTTATTGTGGTTTTTAGTTGAACATGGATCAACGCATTCGATCGTTGTGATGTTTTCGTTTCACTTGCTCACACAGGAGATTCCTAATCAATGAGCGCTGTAGCAACTTCTACTGAACGTGTACCTTTCAAAGTAAAGGCGTATGACCTGTTGGCCGAGGGCAAGCGCGACGAAGCGCTGGCGCTGGTCGATTTGGGTCGCAAAGAGATTACCTTGGCCGAGGATGAGATGCCTGGCCTGATGGCTTTACGCGCGCGTTATTCGGCCAAAAAGCCGCTTAAGGATGTCAAGATCATGGGCAGCCTGCACATGACCGTGCAAACTGCCGTATTGATCGAGACGCTTGTCGACCTGGGTGCCGACGTCCGCTGGGTTTCTTGCAATATTTTTTCGACTCAGGACAGTGCGGCTGCGGCAGCGGTGGTCGGGCGTGGCGGCACACTGGAAGATCCCAAGGGTTCCGCAGTTTACGCTTGGAAAGGAGAAACCCTAGAAGAATACTGGTGGTGTACCAACGAAGCTCTAGTATGGCCCGATGGTTCTGGCCCTGACATGATCGTGGACGACGGTGGCGATGCAACCATGCTGATCCACAAGGGTGTTGAGTATGAAGCTGCTGGCAGAGTGGCAGATTTTAATCCCGAATCCGACTCAGAGGAGTGGGGAGTGGTTCTGCAGTTGCTGCGAAGCGAACTGGAATTGAACCCAGGCAAATGGACTCTGATGGCCAAGTCGATTCGCGGCGTGAGCGAAGAAACCACCACCGGAGTGGCTCGTCTGTACGACATGGCTAGGGACGGTACGTTGCTGTTCCCTGCTATCAACGTGAACGATTCGGTAACCAAGAGCAAGTTCGACAATAGCTACGGCTGCCGTCACTCACTGGTTGACGGGCTGAATCGCGCAAGCGATGTGATGATGGGCGGCAAGGTGGCGGTCGTGTGTGGCTATGGCGAAGTTGGCAAGGGAAGCTGCCAAGCGCGGCGCGGTCAAGGCGGCCGAGTAAGCGTGACCGAAATCGACCCCATCTGCGCGCTTCAGGCTGTGATGGAAGGATACGAAGTCAAGACGCTGGAGGATGTCATCGGTATCGCCGACTTCTTTATCACGACGACCGGCAACAAAGATATCATCACCGTCGATCACATGAAGCAGATGAAGGACAAAGCCATCATCGGTAACATTGGCCACTTTGATAACGAAATCGACATGGCAGGATTGACCAAGCTGGAGAAGTCGGGACAAGTAGAACGCATCCGAATCAAGCCTCAGTACGATCAGTACCGATTTAAGGCTACCGGACGCAGCGTTCTGATCTTGGCCGAGGGTCGACTACTAAACCTTGGCTGCGCCACCGGCCACCCAAGCTTTGTGATGAGTTCCAGTTTCACAAACCAAGTCTTGGCCCAATTGGAACTTTGGACCAAACGCGACTCAGGTGACTACGCCAACAAGGTGTACATGTTGCCCAAGAAACTGGACGAAGAAGTTGCCCGTCTGCACCTGGAGAAGCTGGGAGTTAAACTAACTCGTTTGACGGCTGATCAAGCCGAATACATCGGGGTTCCCGTGGACGGCCCTTACAAGAGCGAACACTACCGCTACTAGAAGTCTTCGATTTTGCGTGGAGTTCGAGAATTGTGGTCGCGACCTTCCAGGTTGCGAATCGTTCCGGCTAAATCCTTGGACAAGATAGAAGCAAAGTTTTCTGTAAAAGCTAGAAGCTTGTACCCACTTTTAGCCGGGATCAAGCACTTGAGCCCTGGTGGATGGAAGTCCGCCAGGGTTATTTTTCAGTGGAATTTCGTTACTTCTTGCTGATCGGATACAATGCATGGACCCAAAACAGGGTAAATAGTTTTAGAATAACCTGTGAACCGATTTGCTAGAATTGCATCTAATGATTATCGAAAGAACGGCTGATTCACTTTGTCGAATTGGTCGACTTAGTAAGATGAGGGGCCACTGGCAACACGTGCGACAGGACCAAGCCATGAAAAACCAGAACTCGCCGTCCCAGGGTAATGGACTTAGCAAGAAGGCAGCCGGACCTTGGCAATGGCTACAAACTCGACTGGAAACCACTGCGAACGCTTCCACTGAATACTCCGAATGGTTATGCCAGCAACTGGACGAGCTGGAAGTGCGGTATGCGTCTGAAATTACGGCTCGCAGTCGCAAATTGGCCGCTAGTTCGCTGGTCAAAAACGCTCGACGCAGTTGAATCTGCTGACCCTGTCGTTAAACTGGCACTCCTGGCTTCTTTCTAGTCCTTGACTGCCCTTATGACCTTTTTGCGGCATCCGCCATGTCTGGCATCCAACTGACTCGCGATCTATTCATTCCCGAGTCCGATCTTGTGTGGACCTTTTCGCGAAGTGGCGGACCGGGCGGGCAGAATGTCAACAAGGTCAGTTCCAAAGCGACGCTGCGCTGGACCCCGCCCGATGGTTTTTTAGCGCCAGTAGCCTGGAGAATATTTGCCAGGAAGGCCAAGAGGTATCTGACCACTGAGGGGCAGGTGGTCATCCAGTCTCAGGAGCATCGCGACCGGGCTCAAAATGTCCAGGCATGTCGCGATAAGCTTCAATCACTGCTAAATTCCTCGCTTACCCCCCCAAAGAAGCGTATTCCCACCAAACGCTCAAAGGCCTCCAACCAGCGGCGTCTGACCGACAAGAAGCAAAGCTCAGACAAAAAACGCTCCAGAAACTGGCAGGAATAGCCAGCACTCCCAGGCGGTCTGACACCATTGCCCGTTCCGAACATTGGACATGTGTTTGATTGATACTACGATAAAAATCTTCCAACTAGGCTTGCTTAAGATTGACGATAGCCTTCCCCCTTTAGTACGATTGTGGGTTTTCCATTTGGTTCGAGTCCGACTTCCCCAGTCGTGATCCCAATCTTGAAAGGCAGCCTTCGTCCCGTGAATGATGCTATTACCAATGCCGACACTCTGATCGAAGCCATGGGCTGGATTCGCAAATTCCGAGGAAAGACGACCGTCATTAAATTGGGTGGAAGCCTGATGGAGGATATCGAAGCCATTGGCCACCTACTGCTGGACGTGATCTTCATGGAAACGGTGGGCATGAAACCCGTCATTGTGCATGGAGGAGGTTCCAGTATCAACAAGGCGATGGAGCAAGCGGGGATAACTCCGCAGTGGATCAAAGGACGGCGCGTTACGGATCAAGCCACCTTGAATGTAGTCGAACGAGTGCTGGCTGGCGAAGTGACTGGTTTCCTGACCAGTGAGATCGAGCGACTGGGAGGTCGCGCGGTTAACTTGAACTTTGTCGGAAATACCAATGTCCTCTATGGCGAGAGATTGTTTCTTGAGGAGGGGGACGAGAAAATCGACTTGGGCTTCGTGGGCCAAGTCACACGCGTTGACCGGACGGTCATCGAGAGCATCACTTATGCCAATCAAGTCCCAGTAATCCCCTCGATGTGCATCGATCAAGAAGGCCAGAAATACAATGTCAATGCGGACACAGCGGCCATGGCGGTCGCTCAGGCTCTGGGTGCCGAGAAGCTTGTCTTTCTGAGCGACGTCAACGGAGTTCGCCGCGACAAACGGGACGCCGAATCCATCATCCACTCATTGACTGCATCACAAGCAAAAGAACTGATTGCCAATGGCGTAATCGATTCGGGAATGATCCCCAAGATCGAAGCTTGCCTATCCACGCTGCAACGCGGCGTCCGCAAGGTCCACATCATCGATGGACGTTTACGACATTCACTGTTGCTAGAGATTTACACCACCAGCGGTGTTGGTACCGAAATTACCAACGATAAATAGTATCCAACGCGACCATATCGAAGCAATTATTTACTGAAATGGAGCTATAAGCCATGAAGCATCTCAGTTCTCAGGCTACCTCGGAATTATTCAGCCAGTATGTCATTCCGAACTATGTGCGCTATCCGGTCAACATGGTTCGAGGCGAAGGATCATGGATTTGGGACAGTGAAGGTCGCAAGTACCTAGATCTTTTTCCCGGATGGGGATGCAACCTGCTTGGACACTGCCCTCCGCGTATCGTCCAAGCGGTCCAGCGACAGGTTGCTCAATTGATTCATATTCCCAACTCGTGGTATATCGACCTGCAAGGAATGTGGGCCAAGTTGCTGGTCGAGCGCAGCTTTGACGCGATGGCGTTCTTCTGCAATAGCGGTGCGGAAGCCAACGAAGCTGCCATTAAGTTGACGCGACTACACCAAGGCCCCGAACGACATAAGATCATTACCTTCCAAGGCGGCTTCCATGGCAGAACGTATGGAGCGCTGACTGCGACCGCGCAGCCAAAGTATCACGCGGGGCTAGGTCCGATGGTGCCGGGTTTTACCTACGTTTCCTACGGCGATCTCGGCCAAGTAGAACAACGGATTGATTCGTCGACCGCCGCCATCATGATCGAACCCATTCAAGGCGAAGGCGGTGTTCGCATCCCCAACTCGGAATTTTTGCAGGGCTTGCGTCAATTATGCGACCAGTACAATCTGTTGCTGATTTTTGACGAAGTGCAAACCGGCTGCGGGCGAACGGGACATTGGTTTGGCTACCAGTACTTCGACGTTCAGCCCGATCTTATGACCCTGGCCAAAAGCCTGTGCGGAGGCATTGCGGGAGGAGCAATGATTGCACGGCGCAATTTGGCTGCAAGCCTGAAGCCGGGAACTCACGCAAGCACGTTTGGCGGAAATCCAATTGCTGCCGCCGCTGGTATTGCCATGATCGAAACGATCGAACAGGACGGTTTGCTCGAGCAATGCGAATCGCGAAGCCAGCGATTTGCTCAGCATCTAAAGTCACTCCAGGAAAAGTGCCCTCACATCAAAGAAATCCGACAGGCAGGCATGATGATCGGCATTGAACTGAGTTGTGAAGGCGCACCGATCGTGGCCAAGTGCTTGGAACAGGGGCTGCTGATCAACTGCACTCAGGGCAATGTCTTAAGATTGCTCCCAGCCTTGAACATCGAACCGGATCAAATCGATCAAGCCATGGAGATATTGGTGCCTACGGTGGCACAGATCACTGATCAATTGGTTCCGTCCGAATCATCGGTTAACTAGTAGAACCTGATTAGGCAATCTTTGAAATGCTATGGATGAAAATGCTAAATTGACAAGGACCAACATTGTGTGTGCAGCGGAATATCAAGGTTGTCGGCGACGTGCGCCGAAAGGGCTGATTGGGTGAGGTTGTTCGATGAGGCATCTAGTATCACTTTATGACATTAACCATTTTGAGCTGGAAGATATCCTAAACCTGGCCCGGCAGGTCAAATCGCTGCTCAACCAAGGTGCCCGCCCTGTTTGGTTGCCTCAGTTTGTGCTGGCCATGATTTTCGAAAAGCCTAGTTTGAGAACTCGAGTTAGCTTTGAAGCCGGAATCGCACAAATGGGCGGTGTCGGCATGTACTTGGGCAAAGACGTGGGTTGGCCTAACCGCGAATCTTCTGCCGACTTTATTCGAGTTCTGGCTGAATTTGTCGATTTGGTCGTCTGCCGAATGAAGTCTCATCAGTCCGTCGAGGAACTGGCTAGCTTTGATTGTGTCCCCGTCATCAACGGCCTAACAGACCGCGCTCACCCTTGCCAAGCTTTGGGTGATCTGATGACATTGCAAGAATTGCAACCTAGCCTGGCTGGCAAAACTGTAGTGTTTGTTGGCGATGGCAACAACGTCTCTCAATCACTGGCACTAGCCTGTGCCATGCTGGGAGTCCGATTTCGACTGCTAGGCCCAAAAGAATACGAGATCGAAGATTCGATTGTGAAACAAATACTAGGCAAGTATCCTGGAGCGGACTTTGACCAGGGCAACGATCCCAAAAAGATGTTGCCATCAGCCGATTTTGTCTATACCGACGTGTGGACCAGTATGGGCCAGGAATCCGAATCGGATGATCGAATTCAGGCGTTTTCTGCATATCAAGTCAATTCTCAACTGATGTCGTTGGCTCCTACACATTGCAAAGTCTTGCACTGCCTGCCTGCTCGTCGTGGTCAGGAGATCACCGATGAAGTGATCGACAGCCCCAACAGCAAGGTGGTCACTCAAGCGGGCAATCGCATGCACGCTCAAAAAGGTTTGTTGCTCTGGATGGCGCTTCAACATCAAAAGCTATCTCCCGAGACACTAAAGCGCGACGGCATCATTTTGCCTGCACGCTAGTTGAGAAAAATTATGAGACTACCGTTGCCCGGCCCTAGCCACTGGCACCGTCACACTCAACCGGTTCGAATGGCGATCGCTATCAATGAAGCTACGATGACAAGGAATAGTGCTGATATCACAAACAGCCCAAGACGTTGCCAGCGCATGGCCATGTCCAGCCAAAACGTAGCCGTAGGCGCACAAGTGGACTTTGTCCATCAACACCAGATAATCCACGTTGGGCATGGTGTCATTAGAAGCCAGTTGGATGGCAACTACGGTCAGTAGCGCTGTAATGCCAACACCTAACCGAGCATCCACATAAGTCACTCGCAATTGAAGCATCAGTGACGCGCCGAATACTACGCAAAACACCGGCAGTAACAGCTTGATGCTGGACGCCAACATGGGTCGCCGAATGGGCACGCTCAAGGTCACTCTGGAATAGCAACCTGGCTCGGATCGCCTAGTATCCCCAAACGATGTAGGATAGCAAAAATTTTCGATCTTGATTTTCGGCTCAAAAACCCGAAATCCCGGCAATCGTAAGTCTGGGTTGAATTGAATTGCCGAGTCGTCAGCCTGATATTGAAGGCGATTGGTTTCTGCTGT
>DAIRSD010000204.1:0-7928 GCA_036804625.1 Aureliella sp.
CTATTACTGAACCGTGTTCAAATTCCTGCCCCTGAAGGCCTAAACGTTCACTTGTCCGCAGCGATTAATGCGACGATCAATTCAACCGTAAGTCTGCTGCTGATTGCAGGGCTGGTGACAGCCAAATCGGGGCGATGGGACTTGCATCGCAAGATCATGGCGACAGCGATGATCCTGTCTGCACTGTATCTGGTGTCCTAAATCCTTCATCACCTGTTTGCCGGCGACACTCCGTTTGGTGGCCAGGGTTGGATTCGCCCCGTCTATTACATTCTATTGTTGACCCATGTCCTGTTAGCGGCAGGTAGCCTTCCCTATATTTTGCTTACTAGTTTTTTGGCCCTATCTGGACGATACGCTCAGCATCAACGACTTGCCAGGCGAGTGTGGCCCATTTGGTTCTATGTTAGTGTCAGCGGTGTTTTAGTCTACCTGATGATTCGTCCGTACTACTAAACTGCTCACAGGTGTTCCTACGCCCAACGCATGATCAGGCAATTCGTTAGTCGTGGTCTCGCAATGATGTTGGTCAAATTGATGAGTCGTCAAATTGTTTTGGCTGTCTACGTTGTACTCGCCTATAATCTGTCAGGCGTTTCGTTACGAGGACAAGAGGTCAGTCCTGCAGAACCGATCGGTGTCATCAGCGCTGCAGATCAAGCTGCCCAGGAACAAGTTGAGCAACTGGCTAGCTCCAACCAACTCGAGGAAGCGATTGCGCAGTTGGAACGGTTGGCTGAACAGCATCGTACGTTGGTCCCCACAGGGCCCGTTCAGTTGGCTGGCACGCAACGTGTTCAGGTTTATCACCCTTTGAGTGACTGGTGCCATAGACAGCGAGTGCGCATCCTGGCCCGATCTTTGGAACTGCGCCAATCTTACGAACAGCAATGCAGCGCGCTGGCAGCAGCGGCATACAAGTCGCTTCAACTTTCCAAAGACCCGAAGCAAGGCAGGCAGATAGCTGCCCGCTATGGTGCTACGCAGTCTGGTCCCGGCATCTATCGGCTGTTGGTAGACATTCACTTGGAACGCGAGCATAGTTTGGCGGCCAGTCAATTGTTGGACCTTGGCTTTCCATCGACATCCAGGCTGAACCTGTCCGACCTGCAATCTTCAGTTCCCAAAATAGATCTACCTTGGTACCGCGTATGGCACGCGGTGCAGCACGATGAAGAGGCTTCGCCAATTGTACTCGCTCGCTTGCAAACCGTCGCTTCTTCGAACCAAGCTGAGATGGAATCGGTATTGTCGCGACAATTGCATGCGGCAGGAATCGCTCCTCAGTGGAGCGATCTTTCGCTAATATCGGATTGGGCTCAGATGCTAAAGGAAAGACTTCCCGATGGCGAGTGGAAACAGCGGCTGGCAAATACTCTCAGTGATGTGCTTTCTTGGCAAGGCCGACTAAACTTGCAACAAAGTCGACTTCTTCACTTGGATCAAGAACCAAAATGGCAAACCGAACTTTCGGTGATTGAAAATTCCGCTGACACAACCCCGGCGTCCAGGCCTCGAGTTGGAGAGGCAAAGTACTTATTGCCCTATCATCCTGTAATCTACAAAGAGCGGGCCTTTATTCATAAGCTGACTAACCTGCGTGCATTTCGCTGTGACGATGGTCAGAATTGGCCCAGTCCACGACCCGATCACGCGCTACACCGCAGCGATGGTGGAATGTCAGAGTATTGGCCTGAGGGATATCCTTTTCAGGGGTACCCTCGCGGACATTTGACCATTGAGGACAACTATCTGTATGCCCGCATGGGATCTCCCGTCACAGCCTGGGTCCAGCGTCCTCGCAATACCGACGACAGTTCGCTTAGCTACTTGGTTGGTTTGGATCTTGACAAGCAAGGCAAAATGTTGCCTGGCTTTCCTCTACGACTTGCACCGCCGCTGTTGGAATCAGCCGAACTAGAAGGTTGCCCGCTGGTGCTCGAACAGATGATTATTACATCGGTTGCCCAACGAGACCAAACAGGAATTCGCCGTCGACTAGCGGCGTTTGACCGATTCAGCGGTAGGAGCTTATGGATTTCTGAAGTTCTCGGATCTGGAGTGGTTGCCGGTAGCGAACAGGCACACCTTATTTCGAATGCCCAGCCAGTCATCGCTGGAGGACTGATCTACTTCTGCACACACCTGGGAACGGTAGCCTGCATTGAACCGTATGGCGGTCACGTGCAATGGATGGTCAGTTACCGGCGCGCCGCAGGAGCCGCAACGCAGTCGTATCGAACTCAAAGGTTTAGATATCGTGATGGGGTTTCCTGCTTAGTCAACCAGGGTCTAGTCTACTGCATGCCGCAAGATTGTGCAGAACTAATGGCTCTGGACACTTCGACTGGCGATTTAGTTTGGGCAACTAACGAGACGGATGTGCATGATGCTATCCAAATTGTGGGAACATGTGGCCAGTGCCTACTAGTCAATGGCGATCGGCTGATATGGCTCGACCGACGTTTGGGCCATTTGCTCGGTCAGTTTCCTGCGCTAACAACTTCTGGGACGCTTAATGCACTTCCACAGCCTCGGGGGCTGGGAGCAGCAGCCATCGTAGGAGATCGAGTTTACTGGCCAACCTCTGGCGAGATCCTTGTCTTTTCCGCGGATATCCCACAAGCTTCCAGATTCAGAACACTGGCTACAGCTACACATCAAATTCTTCATCGATATCCCATGCCACAACTGATCCCTGATGGTTGCAATCTGGTTGCTGATGAAAAATGGTTGCTGATGGCCACCCCCAGACAGTTGTTGGGATTTACCTCGGAGTAACCGAAGATGATTCGATGTCTTTGGGCATCCGCTCCATGCCCATCCAAGTCCAATTCCGTATAGCACCCTCACTTCCCGAAGCGAAATCGATATGGTCTGCCCAACCTTTTATGGAATGATGAGAGATTTATCATTTCTGATTTATCATTTTCACCCAATTCTGCCTTGATTAGCTTCATCTTGCTTCAAAGCGATTTTATATGCTGCCAATCGATCTTGCACGCACTACTTTCTACCGCTGGCTGATGCTCATTTTGCTGTGCGCATTGCTGTTGCGAGTCTTGGCTGCGGTGGCATGGCATCGACAAGCAACTGCTCAGGAAAATTTCTTGCGGCTGGGAGATAGTCACGGTTACTGGGCGCTTGCCGAGTGTATTGCTAAGGGTCAGCCCTATCAGTATGGCGATCCGCCGAGACAGATTTTTCGCACACCTTTGTTGCCTTTGGTTTTGGCACCGCTGACTCAACTGGACTGGCCAAGCCAAGCAGTCTTTTGTGCTCGGTGCCTGGGTGCCGTTCTTGGGACGCTGGCGGTAGCGCTGGTGGCAGCTCTGGCTGAACGAATCGCAGGAACGACCGCTGCCTTGATCGCAGCGATGATAGCGGCAGTCTATCCAGCAGCAATTGGCATGAGCATTTTGGTACTAAGCGAAATGCTGTTCATGCCACTCATGCTGGGTAGCATGCTGTCCTGGATGCTTGCGTACCAAGCTGACTCAACGCTCGTGCGGAGCAAATGGGCAGTGGTCGGTGGACTCATTGCCGGACTAGCCGTCTTGACACGACCTAGTTGGCTTCTGTTTGCACCGTTTGCGACGCTCATCGGTTTTGTCGTCGACTCGCGTCGTAGAGTGCATCTTGAAATCGCTGTTCTTTCTGGACTGTGCATTTGCCTAGTGATGACCCCCTGGTGGATTCGCAATGCTGGCATCACTGGAAAATTTGTTCCAACAACTTTGCAGACCGGAGCTAGCCTTTATGATGGTCTGCATCAAGGAGCTTCGGGGGCCAGCGATGAAGGCATGCTATTCATGCAGGAAATCGAGCACCAACAGGCGCAGGAGGACGCTCTGACACCGCAGCCACTGGAAAGTACTTTTGAATGGCGAGTCAACCAGCGGGCAAAGCGTTTGGCCCTGCAATGGGCGGGCCAAAACCCTATGCAGTCGTTTGATTTGATGCTCAGCAAATTCTGGCGAACCTGGAGCCTTTGGCCCGACGGCGGAGATCTGTCCTCTGGTGCGATGCGAGCAGCGTTAACCATCAGCACCATCTGTGTACTCTTGCTAGCATTTTTGGCGAACTGGCATTTTAGTGCGGGCCGAGAATGGATGATAGCATTTTACTGGATGCCTTGCCTTTACTTCACCGCCTTGCATTTGGTATTTGTTGGGTCGATTCGCTATCGAGAGCCAGCCATGTTGGTGTTGGTGGCACTGGCAGGCTGCGAAGTAGCCAAGTGGTTCCACAAAACTCAAACCGTGAAAACAGTCACCTGTGCCGCCCCATCGTCGACAACTCCGCCTGTTGGAAAGTCGTCCATCGACTAAGTGCTGCCCTGACTATGGCCAGCGCAAGGGACGGAGTTTACGTTTCGAAAACGCGATCTGTACCCACTACTACCCGTCGGATCTGACCTTCAAGCGACGCGGAGTGACTAGCACTCCAGCGCTGTTGCTGATTGTGACCTTAGCTGCTTTGGCTTCGGTGCTATGCTACCGAGCCTTCTACCTTCGCTTCAATAGTGAATTGCGAAATGTTGTTCGCAGCGAGCTTAGTCAACTTTTTCCCGAAGCTAGTGTGTTTGTTGGCCGAGTCGACTACAGCGGACAGGGAGTCATCGTGGCCAACGACCTGCATATTGCCATCGATGTTCATGGCCAAAGATTCCCTGTATTCACAGCCGAATCGGTTGTCGTTCGAGGTTCTTTGGATGTTGCACACTTCTTGCAACAGACGGCTCGCGCAGAGAAGATTGAATTAGAAGGCGTGGAAATCGATGCGTGGCCTATGGATGGTGGCGGTTGGTCTGTGCAGCGATTGAAGCCACAACCCAAACGCAAACTACCTCCGCCAAGTATTTCACTTTCGCGTGCTTCGCTGAGGATTCGCCAAAGTGCCTCGGCCGATTCACCTGAATTGATTTTGCATGACTTAAAAGCATCGGTCGATCCGATTACTCAATCCAGTAGCTTGGCCACTTCTGGTCAGCCCACTGAGACACATCAGTATCACGCTCGATGCACTGGTCGAAGCAGTGGTTTGCTGAGTCATTTGAATGTGGAGTGTGTCGTCAACACACATTCGAATAGTCTGCAGATCTCGGGAGATTTTTCGGACCTTCAGTTTTCTAAAAGCCTCATGGACAGATTGCCTAGCAGCATTGCGGGCAAGCTCAATCAACTTGCGGGACTGGAATGCAAGGCCAATTGCAGCTATTTCTACTATGCTCAGGCATCGGATCAGCCCTTGGAATTTGCCTGTCAGGGTCGCATCCAGTCCGGTCGACTCCAGGATGCGAGATTGCCTTACCCGCTGGAGCAAATCAGCAGCGACTTTTTCTGCAAGAATTCATTACTTCAACTCCGCGGCGCTCGGGCTCATAGTGGTGAGGCCAGACTGACCATTGACACGGATATCATGGGCTTTGACATGAATAGCCCCATGATCATCCAGGCCCAAGTGCAAAACTTGGATTTAGACAACCGTCTCTATCAGTCGTTGCGATCAGAATTACAGCAGCAGTGGGATCGTCTGCAATTGTCAGGGCGAGTCAGCGGCGATTTGCAGCTCAAGTACGATGGCCAGCGTTGGCAGCAAAACGCGTTGGTCACGTGCCAGTCCGTCAGCACCCGGCCCTGGCTCTTCCCATATCCTTTCACCGATATCCAAGGTCAGGTGCGATATCAAGATGGAACGTTCAGCAGTGAACGTCTTTTGGCACAGGCTGGCGGCCAAACGGTCGAAGCCAGTATGAACTTGACCCAAGACAAATCGCAGTGGATCGGACAACTACAGTGTCGCAGCTTGGGCACCGTCGCCATCGATCAGGAACTGATCGCAGCACTGACACCACGCAATCAGGCCACTCGTGGGGCAGAGACTTTTGTTCGGTCGCTGCATCTAACGGGCGGCATCGAATTGGTGCTGGCGAAATTTGAGAGATCTTCGAGCGATTCGACTACCTGGCAGAGAACGATCGACGCCAACATTTATGATGGTCGTTTGCAGTATGAAAAATTCAACTACCCTGTCTATAACATTCGCGGAAGACTTTACAATCAAAACGAGCAATGGTACCTGGAGGGATTCGAAGGACGCAATGACAGCGCTCGCATCCTGTGCAGTGGATCATGGCGACAGGTCAAGCAAGGTGTGATGCCTTTCCGACTTGACTTCGATGCACACGCGGTACCGGTGGCTGAGGATCTTTACCGCGCTCTACCTGACAGGTTGCAAAACGTATGGGCGCATCTACAACCTTCTGGCTCCATCGACCGAATAACAGCCACGATAGCCAGAGAAGCTGAGCAGCCCTTGGTTCAAACACGAGCAACGATCGAAGAGGACTGCGGAGGCAGCTCGACGATCGGTCAATCGCTCAGGTTACAACCGCTGGATTTCCCGTATTTGTTAAGCGATGTAAGTTGCCAAGTCACTTACGATGATCAAGCTGTGACTATTCATCGAGCCTCGGCACATCATGGCGCTACGCTGCTGGCCGTTACTGGCAGTTGCCGGCCAAGCGACGACGGGCGCTGGCAAGCCAATCTTAACTGGTTACCGTCCACTCGTTTGCTGGTTGATGGGCAGCTTGTGCGCAGCTTGCCGCAAAGCATTCAAGAATCGATGCAGCGACTGAATTTTCAGGGTCCCGTCAGCATCTTAGGCAACAGTCAGATTGTCTTTGGAGATCGTCACGTTGTGCCTGCCATCGCCTGGGACTGCCAATTGGATGTGGAGGATGGACAATTGGGCAGCGGCGATCGTGTCAGAGCCATGCGAGGCACCGTTTGGACTCGAGGATCCAGCAACGGCAAGCAGTTGAGCGCCACTGGTCAGCTTTCTATGGATGCGCTGCAAGTCATAAACATACCCATCACCCGCGTGCAAGGTCCGTTTGTAGTCCTGGATGAGAAGCTGTATTTTGGGAACGCGGTTCAGAAAGTGCTGCCAAGTACTCAACAAGGTTCGGCAACCGAACTGACCGCTTCGGCTCTGGCTGGCACGATCAAGCTGAGCGGCTTCAGTGCGCTGGATAGCGGCAAAGTGCATCTGGATGCGGCTCTGGAAAACGCCAACTTGAGCACTTTGCTACAGGAGCTAGGCAAGCCACATGACCAACCTGACGCATTGTGCAACGCGTACCTACAAAACTTCCGTGGCGTGCCTTGGAATCCGCAAACCTATAGCGGTAGTGGCAGCATTCACTTGACCGATGCCAAGCTGTACGAATTGCCTTTTATGATGCGACTGTTCAGTGTGACGTCGGTCAGTGCAGACGACGCATCTGCATTCCAACGCGCTGACGTCAACTTTCAAATCGACGGGGACAAGATCCCGCTGAAAGTCGCCGCCGATGGAAATGTGCTTCGACTGAGAGGTGAAGGCTGGACGAATCTTCGCCGTGATGTTCAGTTGCAACTTTACACCTACGTTGGCCGACGACTTCCAGTACGCAACGTTATTTCTCCACTGCTAGCCGATTCCCGATTCGCCACGCTGATGATGGTCGAGGTCGACGGGACGTTGGACAACCCCAACATGCAGCGCAAACCATTCCCGCAGCTTGAAGACACGCTTCAGTCGATTTTCCCCGACGTTGCCCAGCAGCGCCCCTTGCGCGATGCCATCGAGCGACTACCCAATCCATTCAGCCCAGTATCCACACGCTTGAACTAGACAGGATTTTTAAGCCAGCTTAGACACATTGACATCGATCAGGAACCAGAAAATGAAAATTCCTACAAAGTCTTTGGCATCCAGTGTGGCCGGAGCGACATCAAAGGCGGCTCAGGAAACCACACATCCGGATACTCAAAATTCAGTTGGCTTCGCGCCGCAGGTCGAGAAGTCGGAACAGAGCAATTCAGATCGTGATGCTCAGGGTCAAGGCGATGGCCTAATAGGTCGTCGCGCGCGACCAC
>DAIRSD010000205.1:0-7908 GCA_036804625.1 Aureliella sp.
CTCGGATATCAGATACCCTACGCCACCCCCACCAACCATGAAGAATCGAGAGTATCGGATTCGAGTCGAATGAAGCTAGCTTCGGTCGTTTCCAAACGGATTCTAGGTCAGCAAGAGACAACACCTAAACCGGAAGTCAGTCCGCTTCAAACTACTTTGGGTTGGAATGCCGTTGGGACGCAGTTGAAGGAACATTTGGAGCTGTGTACGGAACTTACACGACGAGGTGTTTTTGCATCGGCCCGTGAGGAGGCTCAAGCAGCTCTACTGCAACTCACTAGACACTTGGATCAACTTTCCAACCGCTTTGTGAGTGAACCCTGCCTTCAAGCGGCGCAAACAGCGCTGCGTGAAGCGGAGTGCTTCACCGATGCGATCAGTGCCATCGACCCTGATGTACTGCGACAGATTTCCGACTCTCACATCACACCCATATTGAAACAGTCGGAAGTACAGGCTGCGTCCCCATTAACGCTCAGCCAGCACTACTACCAATATGCTGAAGGCAAATTAGTGGAAGCTTCGCAAGGACATCCCTGGTACAGCGAAATCCTGTATGGACTGGGACGGGCCTATCAAGCGGAAGCCGAATTGGCTCAAGGTCAGCCCAAGCAACTACTGCTTTCCAAAGCACTCGTTTATTACCAAGCTGCCGTCACCATTTTACCCAAGAACGCGCTTGCAGCAAACCAACTGGGCTACGTCTTACTGCAATTGGACCGCCCCGCTGAAGCGCAAGAGGTATTGATCGCTTCGGTCGATATCCATCCAGACTCACCGGCGCTTCAAAACCTAGCCGAAGCCAGCCGTCGTTTGGGGGACAGGCGGCTGGAGGACTGGGCATTACGTGTTTTAGGAAGCCAAAATAAATCGGCTGAAGCGGTTGGTCAAGTTCCCAAAATTGAAATGGTAGACAATCGAACCTTCGTGGCGATCAGCCCAATGACGATAGGTCCCAAGAGCGCACCGCAAATCGCCGATACGATTTCCGGACAACCACTGAATCGATAGCCATTCCATGATTTCCAGCAGCATTGATTTTGCCGTAAACCTATTTACTGCTTGATCCCATTGACTCGGATGATACACATGACAGTTCAAGCAACTTATCAGACCCGCATTTCGCTGCCTCGATTAGTCAGCATGCTCTTGGGATGGTTGGTCTTTTTGACCACGACCAATTTGACAATCGTTCGAACTGGATTGGCGCAAGCGGTTGAAGCACCCAGTAGTTCTGAATTCGAAATCGTCAATCCTCATTTCTCATTACTTACTTCTGGGCAAAGTTTTGGCAGCGTCGATCGGTGTAACTACTCGGCTTGCTCTCCTGCAACTCAACCGCAGGTGGCCAAAGGGCGATGCCAACCCTGCATTGAAGCGATTGATTGTGCTGACAACTGTGGTTCGCATCAGACATGGCACGACATGCACCCCTACAACTTTCAGCCTTTGGGGCACGGCGAGTATCAGGGGCCAGTTCGACTACCGGCAACCATCGACTATCGAGTGAGAGCAGGAGACAGGATCCAGTTTGTCTTTGCTCGCTCCCGCGAAGTACCTGCCGATAGTTACGTTCTACTGATTGGTGACGAATTGCAAATCACCTCGATGATCGATAAAGACCTGAAAGTTGGCGATATCCTGCAAGGCAAAGGGATCGCCATTCAACCCGACGGCTATTTGCACTTGCCCAACATCGGTCGCATTCGAGCAGCCGGCTTGACTATCTCGCAACTCAGGCGCAATCTGGAAATCGCCTATAAGGAGTTTATCAAAGAGCCCGCGATCGATATCTTGCCGATCAAGACGAACTCTAGTGTCGAAGACATCTTGGAATCGATCGATGCACGGCAGGGCATCTCTGGGGGCCGTACTTTGACCACAACGATACATCCGGACGGCACTGTCCGTTTGATCAAAATAGGCGCGATTTGCGTTCAAGGCTTGACGCTTGACGAAATCAAACGTGAGGTCAACTTGCGGTATCGTCAGTTGGTTCCCGGCATCTACGTGGAACCGATCCTGGATCAAGAAGCGCCACACTTCGTCTTTGTATACGGCCAAGTGGCCAAACCTGATCGCTATCAACTGCAAGGTCCCACCTCAGTCACGGCAGCACTGGCGATGGCAGGCAGCATCAACGTTCGTGGCAACGCACGAGAAGTGGTGATTTTTCGTCGCGCCGAAGACTGGCGCATGTTGGCCACGCGCGTCGACCTGCGAGGCATGCACCTGGGGAAAGTCCCAACACCAGCCGACGAGATCTGGCTGCGCGACAACGACCTGATTATTGTACCGCTGACTCCGATAGCTCGCTTCAACGATTTTGTGGATCAAGTATTCCGACAGGGCATCTACGGAATGTTCCCGTTCTCTCAAGTCGGCAGCGGATTTAATGCCATAGGGTTTATAGGACAGTAACTCAACTATTTCCCGTGCGAGTTCCATCGGATAGTCACCAGTTCGTTCAGGTTGCCCGATCGAAGGCCTGCCAGATCCAGTGTTACGTAGCGAAAGCCTATTGGCTGCAAGCGAGCATTCAATTGAGTGTAGAGTTCGGCACTAGACAACTTCGGCAAGTCCGCTAGCGGCACTTCGATCCGGGCTAGCTGCCCTTCGTGCAGTCGAACGCGACAATCGTCACAGCCAAGTAACTCCCTTACGATTTCCTCAGCCGCTTCAATCATCTTAAGACGTTCCGGAGTCACCGAAACGCCATACGCGATCCTGGATGCCAAGCAGGGACTAGCCGGTTTGCTTGCTACGGGCAGCCGCCAGTACTCGGCAAGCTCGCGTACTTGAGATTTTCCGATTTGCAGCTCTGCTAACGGAGCCCGTACTCGAGCCTCACTGGCAGCCTGCAACCCCGGACGGTAGTCCGCTAAATCGTCCCAATTGGTTCCTGTCAGTATCGTGTACTCAGGAAATTGCTTGGTGATCGCATTGAAGAGATGTGACTTGCAGAAGTAACATCTTCTGGCATCATTTCGAGCATATTCTTCGCTGTCGGCCTCACCTGCGTTTAGCAAAATATGATTTAATTTCAAATTCAGCGCCATCTGCTTAGCGTCTGCCAAGTCCCGCTGACTCAGGCTTGGCCCTTGGGCTGTCACGGCGACCAGGGACACACCAGCCCGCATGGCAGCACAGGCCACCACCGCGCTGTCAACTCCACCGCTAAGCGCCAGAACATACAACACGTCGGACTGGAACCAGCCAACCAAATGATCCATCAGTGCTTGGGGGGCTGCGATCGTGGGTGAATCCATGGGTGAGGCATCTCCTTAAAACCGTTTTGGGGAACAAGCGATGCGGGACTATTCTCAAATCACCGGGATCACTTCCAGATCCAATTTTGGCTTACGGTTCTCAATACGGCCTCGATTTAGTCTCCGGTATCCTGCTCCTGCTCCAGAGGCTGCATCGTTTTGGTATTGCGTTCTACCGCCACAACGATGGTACGCTGATGACTTCCGTCTCGAGCTACTGCAACGGCAGGAATCACTTGGCGTCGATCCGGAAACGGTAGCCTGACAACAAAACTGCCATCTTGGCGTAATGCTACCGGTTGTTCGTTGACTGTCAAATAGCTGTCTGGCTGCGTTGCCCCGTAAAGAACCAGTTCTACGTCAATATCAAAATGGAATCCAATGCGAGATCGAAAAGACCAGTCCGCAGCCGACGCTAGCCTTGCCAATGCCGGGGCACCCAGGCTACGATTCAATCGATCTTCTAATATCTCCTTCATCTCGCCGGAGGTGTGTGTAGAATCGTGTCCGCCGCTCATCGCAAGTATCTTCTCGCCCTCGGAGCCCAAATCGGTCCAGTGGGTATCAACTGCTTGATTGGAAGCGGCGGGTGTCTTGACCGTGTTGCTGATGGCAATGGCCTGGAATCGCCCGTTCGAACCAATGTAGCCAATGCTGACTCGAAAGATCGCTGTTTCACCGGTCCAAGGAATGTACCAATTCCTCACGCCTCCTCGGATCTCGATGTCAGCCTGCACTGTTTCCGCCGCCGAGCCGTGACTGACATCCTCGATTTTTACCAAACGCAAAATCGGCTTAGCGCCGTGCCACTGTTCGGCTAGCACTGAGTGAGCGCGTTCAACGCCTGCGCGCGTGACGTCCCAGGTAACATGCAACCAGTAAGGATCTCTTACGAACAACCCACAACGATCCTTCTGAGGCTCCTTATCCCAAATGGGATCGCTGGCTCCAGGTGGCTGAATCATCCTTGGCCGGTAGGCAATGTCTTTGTGGGAATCCCGCTGAGACTGCAAGTCGCGAATTTTTTTCAGCACTTTGGGATCTGTCGGCGGCTTTGGCGGCGTCACTGGTTCTTGGATCGCAGGCTTGGCGGTACCGGCTTTTACAGGAGATTTTTGGCCCGAATTCGCATTATGCGCAGGACCTTTCATCGTATTTTTCGTTGGACTCTTTGAATCGGCGGTCTTTACCAGAGTCTTGTGAACCGCTGCGCCAATAGCTCGACCTTTAGGCTTTTTTGCTGCTGACTTCTTGTCAGTGGGGTCACCCTTTGCCGCAGTGGCGACTGGCTTGTTGCTGGCAGATTTAGCAGTAGCGCCCTTCTGATTCTTCCCCAACGAAGACTTGACTGCCGATGATCTAATTGATCCCTTGCCAGCCGAAGCTGATGGCACTTTCTTTGTGGTCGACTTGGCTGTTGGCCGAGTACTTGATTTAGCTTTGGAAGCAGGCATTTTCGTAGTCTTAGCCTTAGCCTTGCGCTGCGTCGACTTCTTGAACTTCGAAGCAGAAGACTGGGCAGACTTGGTTCCTTTGGCACCGGATTTCAACTGGCGCTCAATCGCCTTAATCAAATGCTCCTTGCTCTTGTTGCCCAATACGATCCCAAGACGCTTGGCCTGAGCTATAACTTCAGCTTTTGCCAATTTGTTAAGGTTTTTGGTTGCGATCAAGATAGGAACCCCTGGAAAAATGGTGTGCATCTGAATTGCGACGATCGCATCTGCCACGATTCAAAACTATCGACTAGACTGAACGCACCGAAGCACAATCAACGCCGTCGATGAATGGGTTGGCAGCAACAATTATCGAAAAAACAATTCTGGCGCCCCCAATTGACGCCCCCTGTCGTCACCGCCATTACCCTAGTATGAAAGGGAAACCGATTTTTTCTAGCAAATTCCGTCTAAATTGCGGTCAAAACGGGGACACACCACCAGAAAGGGCAATAAGACAACTCAATGTACAATTAAAGCAATTTTAAGCCCCACTAAACACACATCTCTGTCCCCGCCCGGGCACAGGCGGCACTGTCCCCAGGCAGGCACCCAGGCGGGCGGCACGGCAGCACTGTCCCCCGGCGAGCAGCCGTCCCCCGGCGAGCAGCCGCACTGTCCCAAGGCAGGCACCCAGACGCGCGGCAAGGCCGCACTGTCCCCCGGCGAGCAGCCGCCCGGGCAAGCAGCCGCAAGGCAAGTATGTCACGACGAAAAGCACTTCCCCTCCCCCAGGCAGCGGCCCGGTGGTGGACCGCCCGGTGGCTTCAAACACTCCAATGGCAAAGCACCTATCATCAATACGCCTTTCCAAGAAAACGAACGATCAGAAACTGCTTGGGCGCTTGCTTCCCAGTGGATCTCGAGAACGCTGGCTGTTGCTGCAATCATGGCTGGACCAGGCATCATTGGCTCAATTGCCGACCAACGTTACGGAACAAGCTTTCTTGCCATGACCGGCTTTGGGGTTGGTCTAGTGTTGGGAACAGTGGGTCTGATCGTGCTGGCCAAAAGGTTCACACCTCCCGCACGCGGCAAGCCACTTGCCTGGGACGATGAAGATCAAGAATTGCGTCCAGACGACTCAGGCGGCGACAGCTCCAGCCGATAAGGAAGTCAGTCGATGAAACTTGATTTGCTTTAAGATTAGAATACCGGCTAGTTCGAGTGTCGTTGATTTACAAAAAGTGATTGGAGCATGGCTGGAATGTGCCTGCTGATGAGAACTATGGTATTACTGCACGGCGGAACGTGCCTGCTACTTTGGTTCGGTCAAATTGGGCTTCAGCCCACAATGTAAAGGAAAACCGTGACATCGATTCGCGAGTCGATTATCCTGATCACAGCGTCACTATTGGCGGCATTTGCAGGCGGCTTTCTTGCGACAAATGGTCGCATCGAACCTGTTTACCTATGTCCAATAACCGCGGCAGCGCTAGCCAATTTGTGTTCGTTGTTACCTGCTGTTGTCATCAGAAACCACTTTTTTCGTTGGACTTTACGGCACTTAATGGCTTTAGCATGGCGATTTCCGATAGCCTTGTCCTGTTTATTGCTGATCCCAATATGGGACGGACTGGAAAGAAAATGTTTTTTGTGGGCTTTGTTGACCTGTTATTTCGTCACTCTGCCATTAGAATCTTGGCTCCAAATCCGGCGGTGCGGTGAGTCTAGTGCCTCTTCCCGGCCACTGTAGTACTCCGTTCGCAACTTACACTGACTTACAATCAAATACGCGATATGGCTTCTCCCATACTTCACATCAAGGACAGCTTCTACTTTGAAGTCCCTCGTGGTCTGTGGAAGAAGAGCTATGAGACGCCAGAAGATTTCTATGCCGCGTACGGCCCTTGGGTCATACGAAATGATGCCGATTATCAGCAGTGGGAAGCCGAGCAACTGGTTGGAGAGCTGAAGGCGGTTGTCGCCCAGCCGTCGCAGCTTGATGGCTTGATAACCCAGTGGCAACAGTGGCAGCACCAAAAACATTCAAGGCATGGCCGTCCGCTGGACCAGTACTTGGTGGATGAATTGAAGAGTCTGAATTCTGCAGCGAAAAAATGGGCTAAGGCTAAGGCTCCTGAATCTGAAAACGTACTGCACAGCTTCATGCAATTGCCAGAGAACGCCAATCACTCTTTGGCGTGGCTGGTTGAGTGGACAGGCAACGAAAAAACCGCTCAGACCTGGTCCGAACTGAGTGCCAAGTACCAATCGGGCAGCATGGTCGATCAGTACTTAAAGCAAACAAAAGTCGTTTGGCAGCCCGAGAAAATTGAGGGTTACAATAAGGCGCTCAGCGGAAAAATCTTTATCCCTCAACCGTTTGCTACTTTGCGAAACCCTTACGAAGTTCAATCTGGCTTTGGGATAAGCCGCTATGTGATCGTCGAACTGATGGTAGCTGTGCTGATTCTACTGGCCTTTAAATGGCTGGGAGGAAAAGTGGCCAGCGGTGCCGCTCCGCGAGGCAAGCTCTGGAACTTCCTTGAGTCGACTGTTGAGTTTGTTCGCAACAAAGTTGTGGTACCGGCCATGGGTGAACATGATGCTGACAAGTACATGCCTTTGTTGTGGACGCTATTCTTCTTTACGCTAGGTTGCAACTTGATGGGGATGATCCCATGGGTTGGTGCGCCTACCAGCATGTTTGCGGTCACCGGAGTATTAGCGCTGGTTGTATTTGCTGTTGGACTGGTACAGGGCGTACGCGCCTTCGGCTTCCTGGGTTATTTGAAGAACTTGGCACCCTCGCTAGGCCTGCCTTTATATTTGGCCGTATTCATTTTGCCGCTAGTGTATGCGATTGAAGGCATTTCCCTTTTAATCAAACACGGTGTATTGGCGGTACGATTGTTGGCCAATATGGTTGCTGGCCACTTAGTTCTGTTGGGATTTGTGGGCATTGGATTTGGTGCACACGCTGTTTCGATGAATTCTGGAATGTGGAGCCTAGCCGCTTTGATTTCGATAGTGGCCGCTACGTTGCTTAGTTTCTTGGAACTGTTTGTGGCTTGTTTACAGGCTTACATCTTTACGTTTTTAGCGGCCCTGTTTATAGGCAGCGCTACGCTTAACCACTATATGATTGTTAGCAAAACCTAAGTCGGCAGCGGTCCAACATATTGCTGTTACAACGATTC
>DAIRSD010000206.1:0-7892 GCA_036804625.1 Aureliella sp.
ACCTAAGAATTGCTCAGGAGATGCAGGTCTCAGCAGCCACCTTCTTTACCTGGCCCTACTTGGAACCATTCTTGCCTGAATTACATGAGACTGGAATTCTCGCGGCCGCAGCAAAGGGAGAGCCTATCGAGTTGAACCAGCAGGGGAACAAGATCACCGGCGACAAGGCTGCCGCTGAGCCCAATGCGTTGGTTGAGTCACAAGTTCAGGCAGTACCTGCTTCTGCGGCGCAACAAGGCACTCTACTCGTGGCCACGGTCGCTTCAAGTCAAACCGCTCGCAGCCAAGCTGATTTTGTTGCCGACGGTCATGCAGATCAAGTCGAGATCAACGCGGCCATCGCTGCCCTGCCTGAAGTGGGTGGAACTGTCGTGCTTGCCGAGGGAACCTACGACATTCGGCACAATCCAGGCAGCTTGGGCGGAGTCATTATCTCTCGCAGCAATGTGGTATTGGCCGGACGCGGCCCGGCGACCAAACTGCGATTGGCCGCAGATCAAAACACAAACGTGATCCGCATCATTGGTAGTGGAATTCATCATGTTGTCGTCCGCGACTTGCAGGTCGATGCCAATCGACTGCAGAACAGTGCCGGCCAGGGAGATCCCAATCTGTCGCACGATCGCTTCGAGTTCTGTGGCATCAAAGGCTACTGCCGCGATCCGCGTGGTCCCGCCGCCAACGATTTACGGGATATCACCGTCCGTAACTGCGAAGTGCGCAATGCACATCGGCTGGGCATCATGCTGGAGGGCAGCAATCTGCAAGTGCTAAACAATGTTCTGGGCAACGCCGGATCAGACTCAGTAGAACTGTTGACCGGCCCAGGTATCATCGACGGGAATTACGTGGAGATAACGGAGCAAACGCACGTTGCCATCGGTTCTGATCGAGCTAATAACATCCAGATGACTAACAATATCGTGCATGTCAAACGCGACGGAAGACTGGATATCGGATTTCGAACCTGGTCCAATTCACAGGGGCATGTGATCCAGGGAAATACTGTGATCGTGGATTCTGGAGGTCGATGCACTTTGGCGATGGACCTGCGAGGCCAGATGCAAACCGTACAAGGCAATTCGGTGCAGTGCCTGAATACGCAGTCGCCCAGCAACATTCGCATCGGCGGTGGAAACACTCTATTTTCTGGCAATTTGATCAACAACACGGATATCGAAATTCAGGATACGTATCCTGGTTCATTGCCAATTCAGATCAGCGGGAATGTGCTGTCCGGCTCTCGAATTCGACACATACGCGGGCAGCTTGTTCAACTTGATAACGCTCAACCCTCTCCATCTGACAACTCTGCTGGAGCATTGCGATTTCGTGTGAGCGTCGATCGCGGACAAGACATAGGGCAATGCTTTGGATCGCTATTTGAAGCGACCAGCGACGATGGACAAATCACCGTTGGTGCCGGCTTTCAAAACGCTTTCAACACGCGACTGCGAGCCGACCGACACTCGCTGCAGTTTTTTGTTCGAGACAATGTAGCCCCGCAGGATTTCACCATAACCAAGGTGCCTAGACCTAACGAGTTGTGCGGGACCTACTTGCATTCGATCGATGATCAAGTGATCTCAACCTACGGTGGTCATCGCAAGTGGAATGAATCAACGGGAACCTGGCAGTCCATGGAGGACGCAGGTGGAACAGGTGAATCGATGCGTGTCGGTAAAGGTGTCTTGCAATTCGGCGATAGTTGCGTGCTTTACAATGGACAGGCTATTTTGGATCGACCGGATCGTGGCGACTACCAGTTGTTTTTCTATGCCAATGGATATCTATGTTTCTATCACGTAGATCGTGGTGACAAGGGTTATCGCGCCTTTAGCAGCGATCAAGATGGCTTCAGTCGCTTGGTAGCGTGTCCGTGGAGTCCAGCCGATGCACGAGTCGATCTGTCAAAGGCGATTGTCTATAATTTGCCGGTTGTGGGTGAGACTACCTTTGCTTGGGGTGTCTTGGAAGATCAGATCGTCACCGGCTCGAATATCGGCGGGTTTTACAAACTGGCCGGCGGCTCATGGAGCATGTTGCTTGAGCCAGATATCAAGACAAGTTTTCAACTCTATTCGTCCCTGGCCTACCACGATCGCTTGCTGATGGGACAATATCCCACCGGTCGGCTGTTCGCCTACGATGGCAAACAGCTTAGTGAATTGGCCGATTGGCCACCCAGCCCAGATGGCTTTTCTCGGCAAGCGCGCGAAGCCCAGACGACCGCCATCTACGGTGGCGAAGTACTGGTAGGCATCTGGCCTTGGGGCGAACTATGGCGATTGGCACCTGACAGCCAGCGATGGTCGTTAGCGCAGCGCATGTTCGACCATCCGCTGCCTGCTCCAGAGTTAGTGCATCCCTACGAAGCAGAAAATCGACACAACGCCGTGCCCAATCTTTGGGGACAACGCATCACTAGCCTGATACCGCTGCGCGACGATTTGTGGCTGAGCACCTCAGCGAAAGCTCCCGTTGCCTGGGATGCCGACCTATATCCCTTTTTAGCTCCCGACCTATGGCGATCTTATGGACAAGTCTACCGGCTATCAGCTCCTGGACATTTGAGTGCTCCCACCGATTGGACTGATGGTCCTACAATCTTTGAGTTGACCATCACGCCTGAGGCCATGACGATCGCTCAAGATGGAGTGCGCATCGGTTGGCAGCCGCTGAGCAGCGAACTAGCAACCCGTTGGTGCCAACAGAAGTTCACACGGACTCAGTGGGGCCAAGGCATCTACGGTCAAGGCTCGACAAAGCTGAAGCCTCTGGTTCAACCTTAACCTGGGTTGTTTATCATCTGTTTTCCCAGTGCAACAAAGATACGCCCAGGGGGAGGGCGAGGCTCCCGCCGAGCTGTTCGGTTGCCAGTTCAATGTGTGCCGCGAACAGGCCAACCATCTTGCCTTTGAACGTCAGGTGGCTGCCCAAGAAGGCTCCGCAGGAGCGTCGCCCTCCCGAAATCCGCTAGCGCACATCTACTATCATATTCAGCGCCATGTTACGATGATCTCAGCGGAAGGGCGAGGCCACAGGGGAGAGCGAGGCTCCCGCCGAGCTTTTTCCCGCCGAACATTCCTCATCCAGTTGATTCTCTCAATCAATTCCGTTACGCTGAGCCAGGGTCCGCAATTCTTCGATATCTGGCGTCTATCATGAACAGAAGCGATGATGACAAACGAGTCGAACGATTAACGCAAGATTTAGATCGCTCGCCGGTTCGCAAAGATCGGGAGAAGACATTGACGCCGGTGGCTCTGTATGAGGTCAATGCTCTGTTGCGATCCATCCAGCCGATCACCTATCCTGCCGACCTCCAATTGGTTTCTAACGATGCTCGTAAACACCCAGCGCACGGAGTGTATGTTGCGCCTGATAAACCAACAATCGTGTATGCCACGGTTTGTTGTAAGAATCGCCGGCCATGGTTGGCGACAGACAAACATCATGAGATTCTGTTGAATGTATGGCAAGATACGTCGCATTGGGTAGTGGGGCGATATGTGTTGATGCCCGATCATCTACACTTGTTCGCTGGATGCCAGGAGACTGCCATAGAATTTGATGCATGGGTTCAATACTTCAAGTCACAGTTTACGAAGCGCAACAAGTGCAAGGAATGCGTATGGCAGACCGACCATTGGGACACGCGTATTCGGAATGCTCAGCACTACGAAGAAAAAGCATGGTACATGTACAACAATCCTGTCCGAGCTGGATTAGTCGCCGATGCAGTGGACTGGAAGTTTAAAGGAGCAGTTCACCAAGTACTCTGGGAGTGAACAGGAACAGCGAGGCTCCGTAGGGAGGGCGAGGCTGAAGGGAGAGCAAGGCTCCTGCCGAGTAGGGAGGGCGAGGCTCCCGCCGAGCTGTTCGATTGCCAGTTCAATGTGTGCTGCGAACACGCCAACCATCTTGCTTGTGAACGTCAGGTGGCTACCCAAGAAGGCTCCGCAGGAGCGTCGCCCTCCCGAATTTCGCAAGCGCTCGGCCAGACGATGCTAGGAGCGGGAGAGCGAGGCTCCCGCCGAGCCCAGAGTGGTTCGGCAGGTGCCTCGCACTGCCTTGGCGAAATGGCTCGCCACCCCACTTTGGAAAACCCCGAGAATCTTCGGAAACTCTACTACTACTACTACTACGGCTTGAGTTATAGTAGTTACCAATCCTGACCAGCTTACGGTCGCACAACTCGCTTACGAAAGGAGCAACTTATGAAGACCATCTCAGCTTTGACACTCTTGAGCTTGGCACTACTGTGTGTGCCGACGGCTCATGCGGCCATCATCGATTCATTTGGCACTGGAACCAATTCGTTCAGCATGATCTTCGAGCCAATTGGCAATCCGGGCAATGCGGCTGACACGACGGGAAGTCCCAATCCAGCAGGTTCGGTAGGCTATGCCTACAACATGGGTAAATACGAAGTCAGCCGCGATATGATCAACAAAGCCAATGCTGAGGGGAGCTTGGGTATTACCTTGCAAGACATGACATCGTTTGGAGGCAATGGAGCGAACCGACCGGCAACTGGGATAAGCTGGAACGAAGCGGCTCGTTATGTGAACTGGCTGAATACAAGTCAAGGCTATTCACCGGCATATAAGTTCGACATTCAGCCTAGTCAACCAGGTTATAGTGTTCAAGCGAACATTACACTTTGGTTGGCAAGTGATCCTGGCTACAACGCAGCCAACCAGTTCCGCAACAGTCAGGCGCGCTATTTCTTGCCCAGTATGGATGAATGGTACAAGGCAGCCTACTACGACCCGAACGCCAATGGCGGAGCGGGCGGCTACTGGAACTTCCCTACCGGCAGCGACTCGGCACCAACCGCCGTCAGCGGCGGCACGGCAGCGGGCACGGCAGTGTATGGTCAGTCATTTAGTCAAGGCCCAGCGGACATTGACAACGCAGGTGGCCTGAGCCCCTATGGCGTGATGGGCATGGGCGGGAATGTTTTGGAGTGGGAGGAGACGACTTTCAACCTACTGAACAACAGTCCATCGTTTTCCCGGGGCGTGCGTGTCGGCAGTTGGGTCAGCAACTCCGGCCTCTTGTCCGCGTCGGGCCGGGACGGCCTCAATCCAGCGATCGAGAGCAGCGGCGTTGGTTTTCGTGTCGCAAGTATCCCTGAGCCAAGCTCAGCAGCGCTGTTGACCTTGGCTTGCGTGGGACTGTGTCAGCGTAGAAAGAGAACAAGCTAACCCTTTATCCTTTGCTTCCTTCTACCGACACTTCTCGCTGATCGTCACCTTGAGCAGCAAGCAGGGAAACGGGAGGGCGAGGCTCCTGCCGAGCTTTTTTGACACTTACTGGCCGCGAATACTCCACCAATGCTTGTGAACATTGGGCGGCGGCCCATGAAGGCTCCGCAGGAGCGTCGCCCTCCCGAGATCCGCAGGCGTACATCAACCTCGATATTCAGAGGTCCAGCCAGGACGGGGCACACCCGTCCTGTTGGTGAAATGGTATGACTTCACACGTTGGCTGCTGGAGCGGATCGATATCTACCTGGCGATTAACACTAACGTACAATCCGAGTGCCGCGAAAGGGAGTTGGTGTCACACCACTTCATTTGGCAGGAAGACCGATTCATTAGGGAACCCGTCGATATCGGACTTGCCGAATCTTGTGAACTGCGGAGACAGCATCAGCGTGTGTAGGATGTGATACTACAGCAAGCCGTAGCAGGATATTCGTGTCGAGAAGAACCTTCACTCTCCTCGACCCTCGTAAATCGATTCGCGGCTGTCGTCAAACTGTGCTGGGACACCAGCGTGTATTTCACGGAGTCTTGTGAGGCTTGCTTCAAATTGCTCGTTTGAAATGGACGAATCGCCAGCCTGATCGAGATCCGAAGTGCGCAAAGTCTGTAAGACATACGTAGGGATGTCTAGCCCAGCTTGTTCAGCGCGCTTTCTGATAATCGCTTCCAGGTCAGATGGAAGGTTAAGCACTAGATTCATGGGATCAGTTCTCCTTTATCGCAACAACTTAATTATAGCACAATCCGACCAGCGAGAACAACAACATTGGTTTTCGTGTCGCAAGCCCCTGAAAGGAGCAAGTCCGCGAGTATCTGCGGTCCTGATTGGCCAGAATCGGCAAGGCGAACCTCACGTAAGCCTTGCCGGCCGTGCCAGGCTCAGGGACTACCCGGCTATCCGGCACATTGGTCCGTATCGATAGATGCGTGTCGATGGGCGAATAAGGCGATATGCGGTGGTGGTGAGTAGCTTCGGCGAAAGACGCAACAGCATGATTATTACGGGTGGGCCATGTGTTTCCCTTCCGCATGGCTCGCTTGTTTTTGCTCAGGAAAAGATTCCGTCCAAGCGGGCCGATCAAGTCTGGGTAACGGAATCTCCCAGCGCTCAACTCGTTTGTGCTGCGTTGATACGCGACCGCTATTTGTGGATCAGGCTGTTGCGGAATGGATCACCCGCAGCACGCTCATGTCGAACCGTCATTTGGAGCAGCCATGCTAAGCCAGAGCACGCCCTTCTTACGCACTGGAGCAATGAGAAGTTGAGCGACGATAGTCGCGCCGTTAAAGAAATCGGGAAACTGTTGAGGGTACGATTGTGCCCTAGATTGGGTGTCACATGATGACATTGAAGATGGGCCTACTTGGGCAGAACGGGGACAGCAGATTCAACCACCGTCACTTCGGTTTCCGAGACAAACGACTTTTCCAGCTTCAACGCTTTCAGCCCCATCAAACAAAGTAGACAGTGCCTGCGGGGATAGTGCAGCTCAACCACCCATCGGATTGTAAACAGCCAAACTATCCGGCTGAAAACTAGGCGTTGAAACAGCCTAGGCAACTAGCCTGCCGGGTGTGCTTTACAACCAATGGCTTGCCCGATTCCTTTTGCTCAATTAAATCTTAGGCTGAGCTCTCTGGAAGGGGAGCAACCGACCTCCGGAAATCCCAAAGTGTTCACGGTCGCCTAATCGCCTACTGACTTGATTCTCAACTCTGCGTGCGTTGCGTTTTTAGGATTTTACTTGAATTCGCTCATCTCACCTGACGCAATTCGAATGAATTAGATGTAAGCTAGGTGACGGCCATAACCGCTGCCACTTTGGTTCCAGGCTAAATAAGTGAACAAAACATGCGTTTCATCAGAAGACCAAGCGTCTCCAAAACACCGTGCCGATCAATCCACAGACGCATGTCAACCGACCTAGAACGCCTGGAAGATCGCTGGCTGCTGGCTGCGGATCTGGGGCTAAGTTCCAAGCCGCTGGTTGACTTGGATTTGAACTCGCTGCCTTCTTTTCATTATGTGGCAGACGGAAGGGCCATTGGGCTTTCGCCTATTGCTGGAGAATTGCTGCTGGGTACGCGCCGGAACTTAGGTTTTGGGCTAGAACAACTGCTGATGGGCAATCCTGTTGCAATGGGCATAGCTATAGACCCTGAGGCCCATCTGGGTGTTTCCCGCGAGATGAAGGTAGATCGCTCATGGGCTAGTGAAATCCATCCCCTGTCGGACCGTCTGGTGAGTTTAAAGATCGCTCCAGGAGCAGATTGGAACGTAGGGCTGGCCAATCTGTATTCGAGTTTTACTGCCGCTCGCGCGCCGTCGCCTGAAGAGTTCTGGACGGCGCCTGTTTTACGGAACGCCGAATCAGGCTTGCGACAGTGGGTTACCGACGAAGTCATCGTGAGACTGGAACCGCAGGTCGATACAGACTTGATATTATCAGATTACATGTTCGCTTGATCGCGCAACATGAGTGGCACCAACGACCAGTTTGTGGCTACGTTTCATGATGCGACGGGCTTGGAAGCTCTGGTGCTATCGAACCAGGTTGTAAGCAACTTGTCAGGTGTGGTTTGGGCGACGCTCAATTTTGTGGGTGAGGTCCAGCA
>DAIRSD010000207.1:0-7880 GCA_036804625.1 Aureliella sp.
TGTTACACTTCTTCGACAAGCTAGAAGCTTGTCGCCACATTAGAAACAAAGCCTAGTTCAGACTGTCCAACTATGCAAGTTGAGGTTATCCTTGCGTTGTCCTTTTCGATTTTGTTCTTATCTCAATTTGTGTTCTATGGATGCTCACCTGAACGATCCGACATTGTCCTCCAGCGGTCAAGCGATTGATCTGACTGCACATCCATTAACCTGGGCGCAAGTCATTCAGTCCATGCCGGATCGGGTGCGAGAATTGGAAGTGGGATCTGGCAAGGGTCTGTTTCTACAAACTGCGGCTCAGGCAGACCCTAGCCGTCACTTTGTTGGCATCGAACTATCACACAAATTCGCCAATCGGGCTGCCCAGCGTATCTTCAAAATGGGATTAAGCAATGTATCGCTAGTGTGCGGAGATGCCAAAAAGTTTTTGAGTCAGGTGGTGCCGGATCAAGCGGTTCAATGCGTCCACGTTTACTTCCCCGATCCGTGGTGGCGCAATAAGCACAAGAAGCGGCGAGTGCTGAATGAGCAAACACTACAAGACATTCAGCGAGTGCTACCACTGGGTGGCCAGTTCCATTTCTGGACGGACGCGCTGGACTACTATGAACATATCTGCCAGGAAGTCATGCAGCACACTCAACTGGCCGGGCCTCGGTATGTGCCGGAACGTGGGGTGCATCATGCGATGGACTATACAACCCATTTTGAGCGCCGTGCTCGCCTGAGCTGCCAACCCGTATATCGCGCGATTTTTGAAAAGCAGTAAGTTTTGACAGATCACCAAAATAAGCGCAGTTTGAATTACGACTTTCGCATCTGTTAGAACAGCTCGTGTATTTCTCGAAAGCCGGAGTCAACTAGCGGAAAGGGGCGACCACCGGGGCCAGGCAGGTGTTCGTTCAAGTTCATCCCTAAACTCTTGAAAATGGTAGCCACGATCTCGGGTGGTTCCACAGGTCGATCCTTAGGAACTGCGCCAATGGGATCACTAGCCCCTACGACCTGACCACCTCGCACGGAACCACCTGCAAAATAGACAGTGAAACACTGCGGCCAGTGGTCTCGACCACCAGCGGGATTCACTTTGGGCGTGCGACCAAACTCAGCCAAATTTGCCACCAGCGTGTCTTCCAGTAGTCCACGATCGTGCAGATCGGTAATCAGGGCTGAGTATCCTTGATCGTACATGGGGGCCACGATATTCTTCATTCCGTCGATCGAAGTGAATGGTTTGCTGCCATGGATGTCCCAAGTGATTTCATCAAACACGGTTAGAAACGTGTTGATAGTCACGAAACGAACCCCCGCCTCGATCAATCGGCGAGCCAGCAAACAGCATTGACCAAAACGATTCATGCCGTAACGCTGCCGAACTTCGGCGGGTTCTTTGGACAGGTCGAACGCTTGGCGAGCCTGAGGACTAGTCATCAGCCGGTATGCTGTCTCGAAGTGCTCGTTCATCAGCTTGGCACTTTCGCTCGCTTCAAATTCGACCATGGAAGCCTCAACCGCTTCGCGTAGTCGACGACGTCGCTCCAAGCGGGCCGGAGGAATGGAACTGGGCGGCAATAAATCGGGGACCTTGAAATTGTCTTTCGAAGGGTCGGCCATTAGCGCAAAAGGATCATAAGCTTTGCCCAAGAAGCCACCAGCCTGACCATTGGGCAGATTGCCGCCACCGCGCCCCATGATCTCCGGCAAGACAACGTGAGGCGGAAGGTCGGTACGCGGTCCCTTCAAATACCAAACGGCCGAACCGACATGCGGAGTGTCCACGCCACCAGTAAACAGTCGGCCAGTTTGCATGATCTGCCAGCCAGCATCATGAACTGCGGCCCCGCGATGAAAACAGGATCGTACCAGGGCGATCTTATCAGCCAGCTTTGCGTGCTCGGGCAAAATTTCCGAAATTTGCATGCCGGGTACCGAGGTGGAAATCGGTTTGAAGGGCCCGCGCACTTCGGACGGCGCATCGGGCTTCATGTCAAACGTATCCAACTGACTTGGAGCACCCAGATTGAAAATTAAAATGCAGGACCGACGATCTTTGGCGGGATCGACTAAACCTTGTTCGCGGGCTTGCAGCCACTGCGGCAATCCCAAGCCGATCGCTCCCAGAGTTCCCACCTGCAGGAAATCTCTGCGAGTCACTCCAGCACAGGTGTGTGCTTGACCACGTCCAATAAAATCCAGCATGACCACTTACCCCGAGGATTAATTAAGTTGCGTCGCGAACTGAGACACCAAGTATGTCGCGTCGTCACATCCAGCATACACCAAAGTCCTCCTGAAGCCTACAACCAATCTCCGGCTGCAACTGGAATGGGATGCTCTGGACAAGCGGGAGACAGCAGGGTATCCAGCAGATTCTGAGGCTCCACGCCCTGCGGTGTCTCCATCGAGTTCATCCATGCCAATTTGCCGATCTCCAGGCTACCAAAATCCCGCTGCAACCCCAGGAACTTCGCTGGCAGTTCGGTCGCAGCCTCAAATACTTTGGCAGCAGTCCACTGAGGAAACAATCGACGCGCAGTCACGCACTCTCTCCAAACGCTCAAGTCAGGGTTGCTGGCTCGAGAGTCGGTGCCAAGCAAAACTGGCACGTTTCGCCGCTGTAATTCGAGCAGCGGATAAGTTTGATGATTGAAGTGCAGATGCGTTCGAGGACAGTACACCACTGCTATTGCTGTTTCAGCGATGCGATCCATCTCCTGGGCAGTCAAATAGTTGCCGTGAACCAGCAAGCTACGTGGCTGGCCAGCTAACAACTCAATGGCATCGCTGATCTGCATGCGTGGCTGGTCTATGGGAATCCTCAGTGAATTGTAGACGGTTTGAAAAGGTCCCTCGCCGGATTCCAGCCACAGTCTTTCTTCAATACTTTCTGCGATATGCATGGCGATCCAAGTTGATTCGGCAGTTTGATCCAGCACCGACATGACTTGTGGAAACAGTACTGAATAAGGCGCATGCGGGGACACTCCACTACCAAGCCAATGACTACCCCCCAGTCGTTGTGGACTCAGCAAATCGGCAACTGCGAATGGCGGTGACTTTTGGATAATTTCCCTTGCCCAGCAAAGTGAGTCACGAAATCGTGTCTGATCCAAACCGATAACCTCAGGCAGCAGCAGAACCTGCGGGCGACATCGATCCCACGTTGAGTCATGACAATCTGCTTGCGTAGCATCGAGCTTTGCAGCGATGGCTGGCGCGACGGAGGCACTGGCTGCCAAATGGCAGTTTATAGATAACGGATCAAGCGACTGGGCATCCCAGGGCTGCGTAGCAATATCGACCAGCGCAACGGTTCCCCAACGGCGGCTTTCGGCTAGTCCAAGTCGAATCGCTTGGCATCTAGCTTGATGGAATTGGTCTAAGGTCATCTCTGCCGCTTGCCGTCGGCGATGAGAAACAACCTGTGAAATCCAATCGGGGAATGATTCGCTTGCCGGAAACGGTTGTCGGCAATCACTGAACTCAAGGTGTGTATGGGCGTTGATCAGACCGGGCAGTAGAACAGAGTCCTTCAGCAGCAAGTCAGGTTGCACCTGGGGCGTTTCGTGAATCTCTGATACACGGCCTTGGTCAATGACCAACTGTGCATTGGTTAACACTTGGCTTGGGCTAACTACTACGAATCGAGCTTGTATTCGGTAGCTCATGGATGCAGATCCTGTACAGCGAAACAGATGGCGGAGTGCTATTCTACAGTTCTAGACATTGTCGATCAGGGGGCGAAATTTCGAATTACTTGCCGGAAAAGCTGCATCAAGGCCGCCAGGTATGGGCCTAGCGGATTTCCGGAAATAGCTGGTCGGTTAAAATGATCGCTCAGCAAGTTTTATACTTTTGGGCTACAGGAGTCACCCGATGCAGTTCGTAAGACCATTTTTCCTTTGTCAACTGGCTGTGTTCGTAACGATCACGTTCGTTACCACAATCCACGCCAAAGAGCCTCGCTTGACAGCCGAAAAACTGCTTGAGTTGGGACGTATAGGCGATGCAGCCGTTTCCCCTGACGGCCGTCAGATAGCTTACATGGTGACCTACTATAACTTGCCGGAAAATAGTTCGACCGTCAGTGTATACGTTCAGCCACTAAATACAGAAAGCGCTTTGGACTCTGATAAATCCGGTGGTTCTGGTCCAAGGCGTTCGACCGGTTTTGGGACTAAGCTTTCGACCGCACCTGCCACAGTGTTATTAAAGGATGTTAAGGGGCTTAATTCACTTAGTTGGATCAAACGTCCAGAGGGTTTCAGGATACTTTACGTAGCGCCTGACCAACAGCCGGAACCCAAACCACAAGCCTGGATCATGGATCCGGCAAATCCAGCACAAGCCAAGCAACTGACTTCGGTATCTCAAGGTATTTCCAATCTGAAACCCTCACCTGCCGGAGACGCCATCGCATTTACGGTGAATATCAAGATGGATTCGACGGTCAACGAACTTTATGCCGACCTACCCAAAGCAGATGCACGCATTATCGATTCACTCATGTATCGCCACTGGAACCAGTGGCACGATTTCACCTATTCTCATCTACACACTGCTCAGTTCACTAGCGACGGCACCTTGCGAGCCCCTGTCGACCTAATGGCCGACTTGCGAGCCCACTGTCCACTGCCGCCTCACGGAGGTTCAGAGCAGTTCACGTTTTCGCCGGACGGAAGTGAAATTGCTGCCACTCTGAAATTGGTAGACAGACCCGCAGAGAGTACCGACAGTGGCATCTACTTGATACCCGTTTTGGGCGGCGGTCGGCAATTGATTAGTGCCAATATGCCGGGCTACGATATGGAGCCCAAGTACTCGCCAGATGGTAGGAAGATTGCGTTTCAGTCGATGCAGCGGCCTGGATTCGAAGCCGACCGCAATCGCATCATGGTATATGATCGTTCCAACGGCAGTTTAACCGAATGGACTCGAGGGCTGGATCAGACCACGCATGAAACCGCTTGGGATTACTCCCAAGAAGCGGTCTACTTTGCCAGTGAAACGCGTGGCACTCGGCAGATCTATCGATTGGCTGAGAATTCTTCGCAGCCCGAACAGTTGACTCAAGGTTGGTTCGATTTTTCATTAGTCGGTCCTATCGCTGATAGCCATCTGATACTGGTCAAGCAACAGAGCATTCTGCGGCCGACGGAACTGGCCGTGGTCGATTCGCGCAACGGTTCGCTGGTGACGATCACTGACATCAACGGCCCACAGTTCGAAGGGCTGGTTATGCCACAGGTCGAAGAGCGTCATTTCACGGCTACTGACGGGAAGAAGATCCAAAGCTGGATAATCTTGCCACCTGATTTTGATGCTAGCCAGAAGAAGAAATGGCCGATGCTCACCTACTGCCAAGGAGGACCTCAAGGACAAATTGGGCAGTGGTTCTCGTACCGTTGGAATTTTCATCTGATGGCGGCCAACGGCTATATCGTGCTGGCTCCCAATCGTCGAGGCCTACCCGGTTTTGGCACTCAGTGGAATGACCAGATCAGCGGAGATTGGGGCGGCCAAGCGATGAAAGACATCCTTTCAGCCACAGACGGCATGTTAACCGAATCTCACGTCGACCCCAAACGAGTTGCAGCAGTGGGGGCCAGTTTCGGAGGCTACACCGTCTATTGGCTAATGGGCAATTCTGGATCGCGGTTTTGTGCCATGATCTCGCATTGTGGCGTCTTTAATTTGGAATCCATGTACGGATCGACGGAAGAGCTGTTCTTTGTCAATTGGGATTTGGGAGGTCCTTACTGGCAGAGTCCTTCGGTGCAGGCAGCTTACGACCGATTTTCGCCTCATCGTTTTGCCCGTAACTGGCAGGTACCACTGCTGGTCCTCACCGGCGAAAAGGATTTTCGCGTGCCCGTTACACAGGGGATCGAAGCCTTCACAGCAGCTCAGGTCCAAGGCGTGCCCAGCCGTTTTCTGTATTTTCCTGAGGAGGGACACTGGGTTACCAAGCCTCAGAACAGCGTTTTATGGAATCGAGTCTTCTTCCAGTGGCTGGACACCTATTGCAAACCTGAGCCGGTCAATTAGCCTGAATACTGATTTGGCGTGGGCGGCGGCTGACCGCCCTGGCCTGCCTACGGGCTTCACTGCGTTGGACAACTTTGATGAGTCGCGAGCAAATTAGCAAATCCAAACGAATACAAGAATACTTACGAGCACATCCCGATGCTCGCAATCGCGACGTAGTCACCGCTCTTAGCGAATTTGGAGTGACTTCAGCGGATGTTTCCAACGCCAAGGCTATGTTGAAGCGCAAAACCATTCGGCGGCGTTCGCGTGCGGCCGTAGTGGCCGCTGTCGTTACCCCAGACGGAACCGCAGTGCAGGCCGAGGAGACCCGCATCTCGCTTTCTGAAATCGAGGCCACCATCGACTTTGTGCAGGCTGTGGGCGGGCTGGCCAGAGCCCAGCAGCTTCTGTCGATCGTGCAGCAAATTCAGCAGATGTGACGCTACGACACCGCTGTCGCGATCACGCTTGTACTGTAATTTCTGCACTTTTGCCGACAACCAATGGCTACTGTGAATATTCGAGCGAGTTAGCCTTCGGCTTGCCAATTGTCAGACATTGGGCGCGATGGGGATACGTGGTTCCTTAGTTAGACCAAACGTCAACTGTTCGTACCATTGATCTTCGGAATCAACCAGCTTGCAGATCTTCTTCCAGATTTCAACCGGCGGTCCAAATTCTCTCCAGTCGATAGTCAGCACTCGAACGCCGCGTCGACGCATTTCTCCAAGCAATTTTTGGTAGTTGTCATAAAGCTGCTGCAAGTAGTCCAACGGTACACCCTCCTCTTGAGAACGTCCACGAGTGTGCATGCGGTCGAAACATTCTTCAGGCGTCACATCCAGATAGACAAAGATATCTGGTGGCATCACATCGCGGCTCATGTTGCGATAAACGTCGACGTAAAGCTGATACTCTTCTGGCGTCATAAACCCGCGTTCCATGGCAGTAGTCGCAAAAACGGTGTCACCGTAGATGGGGCGATCTTGCACAACCACAATTCCTTTTTCTCCCCACGCTTGTTCTACGGCCAGTCGATGCTGCTCGTAGCGCTGGCACAACATGAACATCTGCATGGCAAAACCACCACCCGTGTTCACACCCGTGGTCAAATCTTGATAGTATCGCTGTAGGAAATGGTTGAATTTCGGATGATGCGTCGGCTCCTCCATGACTCGGGTTGGCCGCCCTGCAGCCATCGCTGCCGAGGCGATCGCATGACAGGCGTTAGTCTTGCCAGCACCAATATTAGCGTCAATCGCAATAAACAGTCCGCGCTCTTTAGGTCTACCCAGTGTCATTCAACTCGTCCTTCTATGAAAATTTCCCAAAGTGGTTGCAGCAGTGAATTGGTGCCAACCTCGTTACGCTAAGATTAACGTTCAATGAACATCCGATCAATCGTACTGACTAATCGTTATAATCGTGAAATTTCGCGGCGATCGCTAAAGAGAACCAAATCACTAAGCAGAAACCGGGTCACGAAGAGGACACCAGTTAATTTCACCAATAGGCGCAAAAGAGTAGCACGCTCAACAACAGTTTAGGCTATCCCATTGATGCTCATTCGAGTGATTCATCGGCAGCTTGCGATACAGGCTGTGCTGCTTCAGTGTTTGCAGTTTGAGCAGCTTCGGCCTGAGCAGCCTGTGCTTCAGCTCGAGTTGCTTCGGCCGCCTGCGCTTCGGCAGCTAGTTGCTCGGGAGTAGGAGAAAGCACCGGGAATGCAACTCACTGTGTCAAACCGCGATCGACGATCAAGATGTTGCGATAGACTACCGGATCAAGGTGATCCTGCAATCGAATAGGAAGCAGGCTGGGCTCTTCCTACTGACCCGCACCGGTCTTAT
>DAIRSD010000208.1:0-7771 GCA_036804625.1 Aureliella sp.
ATAGATCAGACAAATCAAGTTTTGCAGTAGGAATGCACTTCGGTGAAAGTATTCGGGGGCCGGTAGCTAGCTCGATTTGGCGATACGATTTTCCATCACTCTTGGTTAAGACGTGAATCCTAGACAACGGAATATCTACAACCCAATATTCTTGTACACCGGCTTCGGCATAGATATCGGCCTTTTCTTGTAGGTCAGACGCTAGGCAACTGTCCGAAACCTAGATTATAGACAATGCCGCCATAGGGTGCGACAGGTTAATTCAGCTCATGGTCAATATCTCTCGAAGTCAATACTTGTCGAATTGATTTGGATCAATGATGCACCCAGCCTGTCTGCCAATCGAAATGTTGCAGCGTGAATGTCGAATTCTAACGGGGCGACGAAGTGGGCCTGGAGGTCAGAATCGAAACAAAGTAGAGACCGCAGTACGAATTCAGCATCTACCGTCTGGAATCACCGCAGAAGCCAGTGAACGACGCAGTCAGGGGCAAAATCGAAGCGTCGCCGAGTTTCGGCTCAGGCTACGACTGGCCACCGAGTGTCGCAGTTCATGGGCTGTTGACGAATCGGTCAGGCTAGCCAATTGTTACGCTTCCAATGAGAAACCACCCGGTCAGACTGGTGATGTGCCAGTCCATGTCTCCGCGCTGATGCAGCAGCGAATTAGGGCGGGCCGTCTGCAGGTGTCGGCCCAGCATCAGGATTTCCCAGCCCTGTTGGCCGAGGCGATGGATCACCTTTTGGCGGCAGGTTGGGATTATCGCATTGCCGCAATGCGAATCAACGTGAGTAGTTCGCAGTTTGCCAAGTTGCTGCGAACTCACCCCCCTGCTCTGCTGGCTGTCAATCAGCACCGGACAGCGCTTGGGTTGCCGGTGATCAACTAGCTATCCGTTCGTATATCCATTGGATTGTTGCTTTCTTACCGGCCCGACTTGTTGTGACGGTACCACTCAGCTTCTGCTATACTGAAGCGGCATTTTGGGGGGGCACTAGAGATCGGCCAAGTGCAACTGATCTGCCTAACGTCGTATCGAACCGTTTCCCGTTTTGAAGCTGCCGCGCAGTCTGTGCTGCGTAGTCAAAGTAGTGATGAGCGAACATTCTAACCAAATCGTCGCTGATGATCAGCAGCCCGGCAGACTACGTCTGATCGGCTTGTGGCCATTGGGGCTCTATTTTGCGTTCTGCCTGATCCTGGCGTCCAATCAAGAGGTGTGGATGCGGATTGTTGACAATTTGGAGAATTACACCCGAAACAATTTTAGGAGAGGATTATCAGGAAATCAGATTTTATCGGGAGTGCATTTCGGCCAGACGATGGGAGTGAGTAGCGTTTTGGCGCTAATTGCAGGACTGTGTGGGCTACATGCGATTCGGTCGATCGCAATTGCAAGTATTCTAGCGGTGGCCATATTCTTGACGCTGATGGTTGACATGCTTAACGCTCAGAGACTGGGCCGCTATTCGGAGTTGTTCTACGCCTACAATCTTCCGCTGATGGTTTTTGGGGCAGCCATTCCGCTATTGGTGGCTCGCGCCGTCAGTGGTGCTGTGATCACACGACAGTCAAAAGTGGATGTGACTCGGCGTCTGAGCGTCGAATCGCTACTACAACTGACAACGGTGGTTGCTTGTCTGATGATCTTTTGCCGAGTGCCGATGCAGTTGCACCGCTTGACGATTGCTCAGGTGTTGCCCTATCTGCCTGGCCTGCTGGCTATGTCTGCGCTGGCTTCGTTGATCACCGTATTGCCTTCGGTCCGATGGGCGTTTCAAAGTAGATTCAATTGGCTACGTTGGATTTTGGTTGTTGTGATCAGTGGTTTAGGAATTTCAATCCTGTGCGGAGCCTATTCCGTGTTGTTGGGATCCTGGATGGGTGGTGGAGTATTTAGCTTTGGACCGATCGGTATCTTGGTCTCAGTCCTATTCTTCATGGCACTTTATATGACAGGAATCATCGCTCTGCGAGCGAGCGGGTATCGTTGGCAGAAGCCGAAAGTAGCCTGCGACCGAAGTTTCTCCGAAAGCTCCGACTGGTCTCAACGCCGAACCGGTTGGCTTTGGACAGGCGGTTTCCTGCTTGTGGCCGCCTCTACCATTCTGCCGATCCAAGCTCTTAAGCGATATGAAAAGATCCGATTTCAAGAGAGTATCCAGTGGTTGACTCAACTGCGAGTTGATGGGGGGGCAGGGAGTTGGTACGAGGGAAATATTGGCGCAGTCCGAATTCCCGACAAGAACACGGCCTATTGGTTCGACGAAATCAAGAAGAATTCAATGCTGGGCATCATATCATTTGCCGGAACCGATGTGGGAGACGAGGAGATCCAGCAAGCAATCGAACAGTTTCCCTATTTGAGCTGGATCGATTTGTCGGATACTAAGATCACAGATCGTACCGTCGAGTTGTTAGAAACGGCGAAGTACCTGAACAGTGTAGATTTATCGAGGACACAGGTATCGGCCGATGCCATAGCTAAGCTGCTTTCCAATTCGCGCTTGAGAATACACTCAGTCACCTTGGAGGATATGCAGCTTACCGATGAACAATTCGCGAGCCTCTTTAGCCCGCAAGTGTCCTCCTGGCAACTGGCTGGAAACAATCTAACAGAAAAGTCTTTGATCAAGGCCTATCAAAATTCGGCTAATAGTTTAGATGTATCCAGAAACCCTGGTACCCAAGCCATGTTTGCCAACCTGAAGCCACCGCTCTCATTTTGCTACATTACCATTGATCAAGTGGATATGGATGATGTGTTGCTCGATCAGTGGCTTGCCAAGGGACCAAGCGGAAGTGTTTACCTTGGTCGTACCTCGATCAGCATAGCTGGTTTGGCAAAGCTGATGGCAGTGTTCGAGTCAATTGGGTTTCTGCCCGGTGGTTTTGATGAACAGTCACTCAGTAAGCTTACTTCTAAGATCGTTCCCAAAGGTATCACAATTCGCGATCCCGCGCTGACCGGTGATTTCTTGACTCACTGGCCTGTCTTGCCAGCTTGGTTGGATGTATCGGGTAGCTCGTTTTCGGATGTGCAATTGTCCAAACTGGCCGAAAGAGCTGACTGGCGACCTGGGAGCTTGGTATTGCGAGGATGCAAGATCACCGACGCAAGTTTACCGCTGTTGAGCAAGCTGAAACTCCAGACATTGGATCTAACAGATACAGAAGTGACCTTTCAAGGGCTATTACAAAGCTCGTTTCCCAACACTCGCGTTATTGTAGAACCTGAAAACTTTACGTTCGACGAGATGGAGCAACTAAAAAACCGATCGATGTACATTTTTACTCGGCATCTTCAAAACTGATACTCAAAAAGTCAAAACCATGCCAGCCAGTCAATATAGTCTGCGTCTATTTCGCTTTCCCTACCGCGAAATGATTTCATTGTCGAGACCAGTTGGCCGAATTCGACTCTTCCTGTCGCTTGCGTTGTCGGGAGCATTGGTAAACATCCTGCAGGCTGCTGATCAACCACTACCCAAATGTCCTGTCCCTCAAGGGCTGATCGCATGGTTTGATGCTCTGACGCCTAGCCCTGATGGTTCGATTGCAGCCGATGAGAAGACGCTCAAGCTGTGGTCCAGTTTAGGCACGGTTCCGATGAATGCCACCGCGCCAAGTGATCCGAGTACACCCAAGCTCGTCAAAGTGGGCGATGGATGGCTGGTTCGTTTTGATGGTCAGGACGATGTGCTGCGAGTGACCGGAACAGGACTGCAAAGCCAAGCAATCACGCTGTTCATCGTCGCCGCACCTCACAGCAACGTTGGGGATTTTCGTGGATTGGTGGCTGCGAACGCGGCCGGTCAGCGGGACTATCAGTCGGGATGGACCGTGGATCTTGGCGCAGCACCGTCGGGCGCTTTTGAACAATTAAATGTCGAAGGTCGTGGATTCGGAGGAATCCAAAACCTTAAACACAAGTCGACAGAGTTCGGACAGTTGCACGTCCTGGAAGTGTTGATGAACTCGAACGATTCAAAGGTATCGCTAAGTGTCGACGGTGATGCAGCGGGTAGCCGCCTCTTTGATTCTACGATGCTCTCGCTAGACGAGCTGACTTTGGGGGCTCGTTACTTTACCAATGGACCAGGTCAGCAGCAGGTACGAGGCCATTTTCACGGCGATGTGGCGGCGGTATTGATTTATGACCGAGTCTTGGAAGAAGAGGAATCGAAGCTGGTTCGAGAATTTCTTCAGCATCGATTTCTAGGGCTGAACGAAGCCTTGCGCACATCGCTGCCTGCAAAGACATTATCCGGAGTGCCACTGGTCAAAGTCCCTGATCCGCCTCTAGTCAAGATGTTGATTCCGGGCTTTCAGATTCAGGAGCTGCCCGTGATTCTGACCAACGTGAACAACGTTCGTTATCGGCGCGATGGCAAGCTGGTTGCTCTAGGTTACAACGGTGACATTCACCTGCTAAGTGATCGCGATGGAGACGGACTTGAAGAGACTATCACTCTGTACTGGAAGAATCGTGGGACCATTCGCGGTCCTATCGGCATGGCGTTAACGCCCGAAGGCTATCCGCACGGTCAAGGTGTCCTATTGGCCTCCAAGGGCAAAGTTTCCATGATCGTCGATCGTGATGGCGATGACGTGTGCGACGAAGAACTGATCGTGGCTTCAGGCTGGCAGGAAATACCACAAAATGTGGACGCTGTCGGCCTGGCTATGGCCGATGATGGAACTCTTTATTTCGGTTTGGGGACGGCCAATTATGCCAACCCTTTTTTGGTCGATGATGCGGGACTGTCGCATTACGAACTCAACGGCCAGCGTGGGACGGTGCAGCGGATCTCGCCGGACTGGATAAAGCGAGAGACGGTCTGTACGGGTATTCGGTTTCCAATCGCATTTGACTTCAGCGGTGATGGCGATCTGTTTTGCACCGAGCAAGAGGGCGCGACATGGTTGCCCAATGGCAATCCACTGGATGAATTTCTGCATATTCGGCTGGACGGCCAAGCGCCAGCAGCCAATCCAACGGGCAAACAGCACTTTGGCTTTCCGCCCAGGCATCCCAGACACAATCCTCTTGTGGTCGACGAACCCAGCGTCTTTGACTACGGACCGCAACATCAGTCGACTTGTGGCTTTTTCTTTAATCGAGCTAAATACTCGGCAAGCGACCAGGCAGCAGTAAACTTTGGTCCGCATTGGTGGCATGGTGATGCAATCGTGTGCGGCCAGTCACGGGGCAAGTTGTGGCGCACTAAGTTGGTAAAGACAAAATCGGGTTACGTTGCTCAAACCCAGTTGATCGCTTGCCTGCAGATGCTGACAGTTGATGCCTGTCTCTCGCCCGCAGGAGATTTGATTGTGGCATGCCACAGTGGCCCGCCAGATTGGGGAACTGGTCCCGAAGGTGTTGGAAAGTTGTTTCGAATCCACATGGAAGATGCAAAAGCATCGCGGCCAGTAGCTGCGTGGTGGTCGGGAATAGATGAGTTACAAATCGCTTTTGATCAGCCGCTCAATCCGGAGCATTTGCGCGGATTGGTCAATCGTACAAAAATTGAATATGGAGTCCATGTTCGAGCTGGTGATCGCTGGGAGAATCTAAAGCCACCCTATACCGTCGTACAGCAGCAGGACCTTCAGCCCAGGCAGGCTCTGAAAGTACACTCGGTTGGACTGTCCCAAGATCATCAGATTTTGACGCTGAACACTCAGGCATTGGCTCAAGCCGTCCATCACAGCATCCAAATGACCATCGAAGGCCAAGACTACGAAATCGATGTCATGCCTTCTGGGGTAAGTGCTACTTGGGTCGCGCAGGGTGCCCACTTACCGGAGTGGCAAGGCTACTTGCCTCATGTTGATCTGCAAGTTTCTAAGTCCCTGTTGTCAGGATCGTCGCATCATGCTGTTTTGTGGGATCTGCTTACCAAGTCGGGAATGCTGATGCTTGAAACCGTAATAGATTGTCATCAAATGTTGCGGCCTGAAGTCCAGGTTGGTGCAAAGATCGATCACCAGTGGCCGATGGAACAGGTCACGCTAAATTTTACAGCTTCAGCGCAACTTAAGCTACGAACATCAGAGGATTCCGAAGATGTAAAAGTGAACGAAGACAGTGTCAGTTCCGAAGCGGCGGAATTAGCCATTCCATTTGCGGCCGGTCAAGAATTGGTAAGACTGCAAATCGAGTTACCGACGCAGCAGGGAGGCGAGGCGGTGCTGACTGCCGGATATGTGACCGCCGAGGATTCAACGCTTCGCGCGTTGCCCATTCGACGTTTTTTTCAACCATTTCTGTCTAATCAATCGATACGCAATGCTGCAGATCATGTGTTGGCGCGTGAGGCCAGCGTCGAGCTGGCCGGTGGCAATTGGGGGCAAGGACGCAAGTTGTTTTATGATCAGCGGACGATGTGTTCGAAGTGTCATGCGGTTGGCGGGCAGGGCGGCAAGATTGGACCTGATTTAAGCCACCTCGTGCAGCGAGATTACGATTCGGTTCTGAGGGACATCGTGCAGCCCAGTCGAGCGATCAATCCGGACTACTTGAGTCATGCCGTTACAACAGTAGATGGGCATGTTTTGACTGGAGTTGTAAGTACCGATGACCATCACCTGCTTGTGGCCGATGCGACTGGCGAGGTGAAGCGGCTGCGTAAGTCGGATGTGGAATCGATGACTTCTTTGGGAACCTCTATTATGCCTCAAGATCTACTGAGCAAGCTTACCGATCCACAGCGGCGAGATCTGCTGACCTATCTGTTGACTCCGGCACCCAGCATGCCAGAGGACGCTCCCCTGCCGGCTCCGCCTGTTCGTACGAAGGCAGATGTCGCCGCCGTACTTCAAGGGAGTCAGCCGTTAGTCGAGCCGCTAAAACCTCTGCGAATAGTTCTAATCGATGGAGTCAAAGATCATGGGCCGGGTGAGCATGATTATCCAGCTTGGCAAAGAAGTTGGTTACAACTGTTGTCAGGCGCAGACGAAGTTGAAGTGACTGTGGCTCGTGAGTTTCCTGACGACCAGCAATTGAAGACGGCAGATCTGCTGATCTTCTTTCAGAAAGGTAGTTTTTCTTTCAAACGTGAAGTCAAGCTGGATCAATTCCTTAATCGCGGCGGCGGAGCCGTATTTATCCACTGGGCAGTCAATGGAAATGATCGAGTGGAATCGTTTGCTAAGCGAATCGGTTTGGCCTCGTGGGGAGGCCGCATAAGCTATCGGCATGGTCCGTTGACATTAGACGTGGTTAATCGCCAGCATCCAATCATGCGTAATTTAGAACGATTGGAGTTGTATGACGAATCGTACTGGAAACTGTCCGGGGACCCAAGCCAGATCACGCTATTGGCCACCAGTCAAGAAGAGGGGCAAGCGACTCCACAGATCTGGATTCGAGATCACAATCCAGGGCGAGTATTCGTGAGTATCCCGGGGCATTATAGCTGGACCTTTGACGACCCACTGTTCCGCACAGTGCTTCTTCGTGGCATTGCGTGGGCAGCGGACCAACCAGTAGACCGCTTTAATGACTTGGTAACCCCAGGGGCTCGAATAGGCGATTGATACGATGTTTGTTACCGGTCGAAGGATAATTGACTGGATCGAAGGCCTACATGCCCGTTGTCGAGGCCGTTGCTGGCTGCTGGTGTGGCTTGTCGCCGTTTTTGCTTGCACGTTCATCGATTCCTCAAGTTGCTCTGCTCAGACTTCTAAACAAGCTGCTGTCGAGTCAAAGGACGCTGCGGAGCTTGACGGTCAGACAGCTTCTCGGGCCGCTGAAATTCAGCGTGG
>DAIRSD010000209.1:0-4110 GCA_036804625.1 Aureliella sp.
CGACGGCGCCTGCGAGAAGCATTTCGCGGAGACTGAGCGAACTAATGCGAGTATTCGATATTTCGGAGATATCTGAGTACGAAACTGCCATCGCTGAGGCTTTTTTAAGTCGGATTTTTGTAATACAATTCTGGCTTCTTACTTCTGGAGACTCGAAAGGAGAAATTCGATGCGTTGGCAAGGTCGTGAAGGCAGCAAGAATGTGGAAGATCGAAGAGGGCTCAAAGGGCCTGTCGTAGGCGGCAGTTTCTTAATTGTTATCATCGGCGCGATCATCGCTCTAATGAACGGTGCAAATCCGCTTCAAGTTGTCCAGCAGGTAGGCGTCGAAATGCAGCAACAAGGAGCTGCTGGAAAAGCTCAGGCCGATGGTCAACCAAGAGCCGACGATGGACTGGCCGAGTTCTCCAGCGTGATATTTAAAGATTTGGAGGACGTTTGGAATCAGATTTACCCCAAAGCTTTTAACAAGTCCTACCAAGAACCTGGACTGGTTCTGTACGACGGTCATGTGGAAACTCGCGGTTGTGGTTCAGCCAGTTCTGCGGTGGGACCTTTCTACTGCGGTGGCGATAGTAAGGTCTACAGCGACTTGTCCTTTTTTAAAGATATACAAACTAAGCTCAAGGCGCCCGGCGAATTTGCTATGGCTTATGTGATCGCTCACGAGGTCGGGCATCACATCCAGAATCAAATCGGACTACTTGGCCAAGTTCAGCGAAAGCAGCAGCAACTGCCTGAGGCGGAAAGCAATCGACTGCTGGTACGATTGGAGTTGCAAGCAGATTTTCTGGCTGGCGTTTGGGCTCATCACGCTCAGCGAATGAAGAATATCCTGGAAAGCGGTGATGTCGAAAGCGGAATCCGAGCCGCAGCGGCGGTCGGAGACGATACCATCATGAAAAATGCCGGCCGTCGAGTGGTTCTGGACGCATTCACCCACGGCTCTTCGGCCCAGCGGATGCGCTGGTTTGTTCTTGGCCTGGAAACCGGGGATGTATCGCGAATGAACGATACCTTTGAATTGCCCTACGACGAGTTGTAAGCTTGGCTAAGCAGATAAGTAAGCCTATCAGCCCCGTTCCACCGCTTCGGGGGAGAGGGGAAGGAGAGTGGGCGAAGCGGCAACCGTAGTGGGACTCGCCAGAATTCCCGCGCCAGACTGCCGATGGAATCAGGAGTTCTGGCGAATCCCACTACGCTGGGCAAAATTCAATCGAGCTTCTAGAATGCATCAACAAGATCCGTTTTTACACGTTTTTTCGGGAAATACTTAATGACTTTGCACTATTCGTTTGAAGGAAAAAACGCCTTGGTGACCGGTTCGTCCAAGGGTATCGGGCGTGCTGCGGCGGTGGAATTGGCCAAAGGTGGTGCGAATGTAACGATCAATTGCAGTTCCAGCCGTAAAGAGGCCGATCAGGTGGCTGCAGAAATCGAAAACTTGGGACGCCGAGCCTTGGTCGTGGCCTGCGACGTTTCGAATCAGGCCGCAGTGGAGGACATGGTCAAGCAGACCGTGGAAGCATTTGGCAGCTTGGATCTTTTTGTCTCCAACGCGGTCTATAGCGATCGCCAGTTGATGTTGGAAGCAGACATGGAGGGCTTTCGACGCACCATAGATGTATCCATGTGGGGTGCCTTCTACGGAGTCCGCGCTGCGGCTGGGCAAATGGTTAAACAGGGCAGGGGTGGTGCCATCACCGTGGTCAGCTCGCCACATTCCTTGATCCCCTTTCCAACCGCAATGGCCTACAACATGGCTAAAGCGGCGATTGATCACATGGCAAGAACTGCCGCTATCGAACTGATCAAATATGGCATTCGAGTTAACGTGTTTCACCCTGGCTGGATTGATACACCCGGTGAACGCAAATTCTTCTCGGAACAACAACTGGCCGATGGCGCTTCCCAGTTGCCCATGGGACGCCTGGGAACATCAGAAGAGATGGCCCACGGCATCTGCTTTACGCTCAGCCAAGAGGCGTCTTACATGTCCGGCACGACGCTGACGATGGACGGTGGAGTGCAACTGCCATGGTGGTCCAAGCGCACCGAAGGCGGTCAGTGATCGTCAATGCTTCTGCGCGACACCGTTTTCCCACTACTGACCAGCAGAACCCTTAACCGAACTGGCGTTCTAGCGGTTGCTCTTGGGGCCTATAGCGTCCTGCCTATCCTGAAAGAATATACTCAGTACCACGATTTCGCAGAGATGCCCTCGGACATGCACGCGGCGCTTTCTTTAGTTCTGGGAGCGCTGCTGGTTTTTCGCACCAATTCTTCCTATTCGCGCTGGTGGGAAGCCAGAACCCTTTGGGGAGCCCTGGTCAATTCGTCAAGAAATTTAAGCGTTAAATTGGCATCGCTGGTTGAGCTTACCGACGAAGACAAGCTGTTTCTGCAAGGACGAATTGCTGAATTCCCCAGGCGATTAATGGTGCATCTTAGAATGCCCACTCAGTCGACCGATCATCCGACTTCAACCAATTGTGTCCACCGCCCATTGGCGGTGGTCCAGCAGTTATATCGCTGGGTTCACCATAAGCGGCAACAGGGGCTGATCGACGGAGATGAACTGCGAGTCATCGACTGCGAACTGGCGAAATTACTGGACATTTGTGGCGGCTGCGAACGGATCGCTCGAACTCCCTTTGTGCGTTCGTATCGCATCTTCGCTCGCCAATGTGTCATCCTTTTCTTGCTTACTTTCCCCTGGGGCGTGGCCGCAGACTTCCAGTGGTGGACGATCCCTCTGACCATGATCATCAGCTACTTCATGATCGGTATGGAAATCGTTTCCGAGCACGTTGAAGAGCCGTTCGGACACGACGAAGATGATCTGGACCTTGAGGGCTTGTGCGAGACGATCGAACGATCTGTGACGTCCGTGTTTACTTCGTGATGTGGCAGATGGAAATGTTTATTAGGCACGAAGTGCCTACGTATCAGTCACGAGGTATGTCTGTAACCGTTCACAAAGCTACTAGAACTGTCTGAGTAACGAAAGGTTGGAGTGGTTTTAAGTTTATACCTAAACTTAAACCTAAACTTAAACCTAAACCTAGACTAGCAACTGCGGTCCAAACGCCGCTCCACAGCCTTCCCTGAAGGGCCGGAGCTATGCAAACAAAAACTGCTCGGCATATTTTGCCGAGCAGTTTTGCTTTTTCAGTTATTCAACTTGCGCGATCACGAACTATGGATTCGCGGGAATTGTTACTTGAGACAATTCCTTAGCAAGGTTGGAGCGAGTGTCCAAGATATCTTGAACCAGCACGGTTCCTGACTTATCCACATCGGTTCGACCGCTAGCAGTTTTTGCCTGCGTTAGATCGGTTCGCACCGCCAAGATATCTCCAACCAAAACGGTGAACTTGCCACCGCTGGCACCAGTCATTTCACCGCGCAGGTGCCCCAGGTACAGCTCTGCAATCGTATTTCCGCCAACTATTACCCTGATGCACAGATAACGATCGGTGATCGTGCCGTTTGGCCAAGTCAAACGCACTCTGTCGCTGCCAGCTTGACCTGCGTCAGGCAGTAGAGTTGCCGTTGGCGCAGGTGGCACATCAGTCCAGCTTGCAACAGGAGTCGCAAACACGTTTTGCGGACTCATCTTGTACTCGAGTGTGATATCACCAAGGGCGGCCAGATTATCAAAATCCAGAACAACCCCGTTGATACCCTGAGTGCTACTGATGATGTTGGTCAACTGCGCTTGTTGAGGAGCAGCATTTCGTTGAATCAAGCTAACCCCAGTATCCACCTTGTCGACACCCGTAAACGCGTTGTGCCATGGGCGAGCATTCACAAGCTGCGGAGCAGGGGCAGCAACGGTTGCAGTTGCAACGATCACACCACTAGCGGACGCTTCCAGCGGCAAGCCCGAGACCTCAATTGCCACCGGAATATTTACGGCTATCGTCATGCGTCTCTGGCCACCTCCTAAGTTTTCAATCGTGATTCCGCCAACGTTGTCAGCGGACACGGCATCGCCTAAACTTTCTTCGAAGAAATTAAAAGGCATTGAAAAAGGCCCAGGACCATTGCCTTATGCCAAGGGGCAGGTTTTACACCCCCATGGAAGGGTGCAGGACGTAACCAAAT
>DAIRSD010000209.1:4120-5877 GCA_036804625.1 Aureliella sp.
TCGAAGAAATTAACAAGGCTTGCAAAAAGACCAAGCCACTTGACGTATGTCAAAGCGCCAGCTGTAACACCCCCGTGAAAGGGGCCAGAACTAACCCAATTTGGTCCGCTTGGCCCCAAAGTCACCGAGCCAATCAGATCAAGATCGATGTTACGCAATGCAATGTGGCCTAATTCGAACGGTGGATCTTCGGTAAAAAATGGATCGTTCCCAAATACCTTGGCACCAAAACAGGCTGGTGATCCGCTGGAATCGGTGTAAATCGTACCATTCCAAACAGCCGGATTTGGTATGAAGGAACCGGTCTCTATAAGATTGATATCCTGAGCATTCAATGTGAACTGCAGGCTGGCCCCCTCGTTGTAATCTGTAGCAAGGGTACCAGAAACTGGGGCTCTTCTACCTCCAACGTCTGTCCATGGACTTGATCCATTTGGATCCGTTTGATTTCTAATTCTTAACAAGAACGTATTGTTCTCATCAATCTGCACGACTTGATCTGGTAAGTTAAGTCGAACGTAACTTTGCGCAGTGTCGATGGTCCAATTGACAGTAGCTGCATTCGCGGAACTCGGCCCGCGTCCAGCTAACAAAGCGACAGATAGCAAAAACAAAAGTCTCTTGATTGTGCTTTTCATTATTTCAGACACTCCTCTATAAAAAATGAAGGTACATGGAACGCGATTCAAGGGGGCATTATAAGCATACAACGGCCTGTTGATTGACATCAAAGCCGATTGTTATTGTAACCTGATCAGAGGTCTAAGCAAGTATTTTGCTGGGACAGTTCATTCAATTTAATCAAGATTTTATAACTGGCTGCATCAGAGAAGAGCGGTCAGGCGATTTTCTTTAACCATTTTCTCGACGAGCATTAAAGATTAACTTCAAGGTCTATCATCTGCCGCTCGCCTTGAATCAATAACAACAAAAAATAATGGACTGGCTCTACACCAGTCCATTTAAGTGATTTCCAGAGTAAAAACAAGCTGCGAAGCAGATTAGCTAAAAGTTCGACGACGACGCAGCGCACACAATGACAATGCTAACCCGACTAAACTGACACTTGCTGGCTCGGGTACAGTCGCCAATCCCACTATTTGACCGGAAATACTTGCCGTCAAGAGAATTCCATTGATATCCAAACTAATGGGGACATCTACATCAATCGTAAGCCTGCGCTGATTCGCACCCAAGTCCTCAACCATCAACGAACCTAGGTTGGTCGCTCCGAATGGATCAAGAGTTACACCGTAATCCGTCAAAATACCTAAAAGATCGACATCGACTACCGAACCTGCCAAAGTTCCTAGGTTGATCGATCCGCCCGACTGAGTCCAAGTTGATGGAGGCCCCGCAGCCAATGTGGCCGTACCATCCAGGTCGTAGTTGATGTTACGGATCCGTACATGTCCTAGGCGTAGATACGTCAACTCCCCTGGAAAGTTTTCCGGGTCGGCCTCAAAAGTATTCCAGACGTCTGCTGCAAAAGCTGCTGGACCAGGAACCGCTGATGGATCAGGTAGAAACAAACCATACTCGATGGCACCAGCGCTATGGGTCCCAGGCACAAACTGAATACTACTGCCTTCAACATAGTTACTGGAGATGGTACCAGAAACAAACGAACGACGGCCATTCAGATCGGTCCATGAGGTTGGTACGTCAGGATCGCTATCCAGCATCGGACCACCATTAATCTGATAATCGCGCAACTTGGCATCTAAAGTATTCTCATCGTCGATGGGAACGGGCTG
>DAIRSD010000209.1:5887-7769 GCA_036804625.1 Aureliella sp.
TCATTGGAAGACGCCATCACCCGCATCAAGGGAGGCTGATCCGGAATGTTCAACCGAATATAGCTGACACCAGAATCGATACTCCAAACCAATGCAGCCTGACTCTGGCCGGCAAGCCCGGCCACTAAGGCTGCAACACTCAGTACAAATCTTCTCATCTATTCACCCCTTTATTCTCCATGCAAATGAACGTTAAGCCGCTTTAAGAGTTCGCTAATGTAACCCGCGGCCACCATTACCACCGCTCTTATGTTATCTGAAAAACAATTCTACGCAAGAAGACCTTGCTGAAATTAGCGATTTTCCGGGCAACTTTAAACGAGTCGTCTGGGACACCTCTGGGTAAGTTATGAGGGCTGCTCGTAACTCGACGACAAAAACTTGGTATAGCCCGCTAAAGTAAAACGAAAAACGGCCTTGGCGAACAACAAACCGCCAAGGCCGCTAAGTTTTTTCACCTATTCAAGGATCTCAACCGATTTCAATCAGGGGTGCAAAACCTCCTAGCTTAAAATCGCTCTAACCAAACACACTACCTGCGACGCCTTCGCCGGAAAGCCACACCCGCTACCGCTAAACCAGCTAATGTTAAACTCGCTGGCTCAGGCACGGGTACGGTGGCAAACGCTCTGATTTGCCCTTCGATGGATGCGTTCAAAATGAATCCGCCCAAGTCAAATGCAAGTGGAATATTGATCACCTGATCTAACCGCCGATTTAGGCCTCCCAGATTAGTGATCGAGAGAGCCCCAGTATTTGCCGCATTAACCGGACCACCGAGCAAGCTAGTCAAGCTGCCCCCTGCAACGTCGGCCGTAATCTGACCGATAGCAGACAAAAGTCCACCTTGAACATCGGCATCTAGATCGTACAAACCGCCAATGAGACCAAAATTACCTCCGGTTGGGGCAGTGTAGTTACCACCACCACCAGTAAGGGCAATTGGAGCTCCACCGGCATCGTACTGCACGTCTCGGATGCCCAGTCGGGCTGCTGTAACGTTCACAAATCCTAAGGCATTAGCATTAGCTCGAACGTAGAAAGACTTTGGAGTCCCCCCCGTTCCCGTGTAGGTACCGCCAGGACTGGAAGAGTTTGTAGCTGAAGTGCTGAACTGAGCAGGATTCGGGCGGAAGCTTCCGAAGTTAATTGATTGCATACTGGAAGCACCGGCCAGATACTGAATAGTCGAGCTACCATCAAAATAGTTCGTGGCAATGGTACCCTGGACATTCGAACGCCGGCCACCCGCATCGCTCCATGTGGTATTGTTTTCATTGCGCAAACGGATTTGCGCGCCAATTCCAGATATCGTCGTATTGACGTTCAAAGGAAGGTTCAATCGGACGAAACTGTTCGCACTGTCAATGTTCCAGTTGACAATTGCTGCCTGCGATTGGCTTGCCCAGCCGCTGAGAAGCAGGGCAAAGCATAACATCAAAATCTTTCTTCTCATACATACACTCCTAAAAAGTAAATTGACCGGAACAAGAACACGCTGCCCTTGTTCATCTTGACATCATGGCGAACCAAAAAGGTTCATACGGAGCCGCTAACGCAACGGCGAACTACATTAACACACCTGCAACGGACTACTATACTTACTTAGGATATCGATGCAATTGGTTGTATCTAGAAAAATCCTAAAAATCTGACTTTTTTCCAAAATGGTAAAAGAGCCTAGATTCCGACAATTTTCGCCAATCACAGTTCTTTTCAAATGCCTCGATACATACAAGTCTACGGGTGGCACACCCTGAGGCTATGCGAAGGGCGTGGAATGGATACTACACGACCTTCGAATAGCCTCAGGGACGTGCCACCCTACGCCGTTAACCCTTTTCGTAGTGGAACCCGCCAGGGTTACAAAAGGTGACGAAGC
>DAIRSD010000210.1:0-7744 GCA_036804625.1 Aureliella sp.
GACGCAAGGACCTGCTTGTCCTGCGGATCGATCCTCCACCAGGGTCTGCTTAAAACAGTATGGGCAGGTAAATTGAAAAGGCATGACTGGCGACCACTAAATTTGCCAAAAACAAAACTACTATCATGATAACCCAGGAGGGCAGGGCAGTGCGAGCCGTCGTACAACGAGTCTCACAATCAGACGTAAAGGTAGAAGGTCAAATCGTCGGCCAAATCGGCTCGGGCTTATTGGTGCTGCTGGGCGTCGCCGAAGGAGATACTGAGGATGATGCACAGTACCTTGCATCCAAAGTGGCTGGACTGCGAGTCTTTCCAGACTCCGCGGGCAAAATGAACCTGAGCCTTCTGGATACTGGCGGCTCCGCGCTGGTGATAAGCCAGTTCACACTCCTAGGCGATGTCCGGCGCGGCAAACGCCCAAGCTTTGTCACGGCTGCAAACCCTGAGCATGCTGATTTGTTGTATCAGCAATATTGCCAATTGCTGATCGACCTTGGTGTACCGGTTCAGCGCGGCATTTTTCAGGCCGACATGCAGGTCAGTTTGATCAACAATGGTCCAGTCACGATCTTGCTGGACAGCCAGAAGCTGTTTTAAGTTGCCAAACCTGTAGGCAGCTTGGCTGGCCGCCCATCTACCCTGCTGAACCTAGCCCGATACCTTGATACTGGCTGCGCGCCTTCGGTTGACGATTTGGCGAATCGCTTCATCGGCAATGGCTCCGACCAGTATGACCAATCCAGCGATGGCAAACTCAAGCGTTGAAGGTATTCCCAAGATACCAATGGCATTAAAGAGCAGTTGCAAAATGGCTGCTCCGATCAATACTCCCCAAACCGATCCCTCCCCACCGCGCAGGCTACAACCACCCAACACGGCTGCGGCAATGGCATACAGTTCATAGAAACTGCCATAGCTGTCGGGCTGTACTGCTGGAGTGTCCAGTACAAAAAGAACTGCAGCCAAACCTGTGATCAGTGAACATGCGATATATGCAACAAATATCATCCCCCGAGTGTTAATACCGGAGAATCTGGCCGCTTGTTCATTGCGTCCCAATGCCAGTAAGTAGCGACCATAAACGGTTAAATTAAGAAAGACGGCGGCTGCAATGGCAACCGTTAGTAGAACCAGCAAAGTAACAGGCAATTCGAATTGACCTATCCCCGGTAGCTTGCCAATGACCGGCCACTGCCCCAGTGGCAATCGATAGATGGACAGTTGTCGCAACTCTTTGAACTGTCCCATGCCGGGTGAATTGTCCCCAGTCAGCCACCGCGCAAGGCCGCGATAGATCATCAGTCCACAAAGTGTCACCACAAATGGTTGCAGTCGCATCACAGCGATCAAAAATCCATGGACTAGTCCGATAGTTAGAACTAACAAAAACACGATCATCAATGTGACTGATGCGCTTAGATTGTATTCGACCATCAGAAGCGGCATTAGGCTGGCCACAAGACCAATAACCGAGCCAAGTGATAGGTCGATGCCGCCGGTAATGATCACAAAGCTAACCCCCAATCCAATCAGTCCAAACAGACTGGCTCGTTGAATCAAATTGCGGAGATTGTAAGGGTCCAAGAAATTGTCGCTCAGACTTGCCGTTAGCAAGAAGACAACGGCGAAAAGTAGGAGGATTCCCAAATTCTTATTGATCATTGACTCACCATATCACTGGTTGCTGGTCGACCGCGTCGAGTAGCCAGTTGCATTACCGCATGTTCGTTCATCTGAGTTCCGCTTAATTCTCCCGTCAGCGCCCCTTCGCACAACACCAGTACTCGATCGGACATTCCCAGAATCTCTTCCAACTCGCTACTGACAAACAGAATCGCCATTCCTTGACTGGCCAATTGCTCCATCAGCGCATAAATTTCCTGCTTTGCACCGATATCGATCCCGCGCGTTGGTTCGTCCAGTAGTAGTACTTTGGGCTGCAGCGTTAGCCATTTCCCAAGGACTACTTTCTGCTGATTGCCACCCGATAGATACTGAACCGTTTGCCGTGGACTGGGGGTTTTGATGCGCAGGCGATCAATCATCTGCCCGGTATCGGATGCTGTCTTAGTTCGGTTGACTAGACAGCCAGCACGTGCAAACCTTCGCCATCCAGCCAGACCGATATTCTCGAAAACAGAGTCCTCTAGAATCAGCCCTTCCGTCTTGCGATCTTCGGGGACTAAAGCCAACCCCGCCTGGATAGCTGCACGTGGTGTCCGCGCGGTGCAGGGCTGTCCGCCAACGGAAACTCTACCGTTCACGGCACGATCGACACCAAATATCGCTCGCAGCAGTTCGCTGCGTCCTGCACCCACCAATCCCGCCACGCCCACGATTTCGCCTGCGCGTACTGAAAAACTGATCGAATGTTCAGGCCAAGCGGCGGTGCGCAGGTCATCGACTTGCAAAGCTACAGAACCGATGGGATGTTGAGTCCTTACGTAGAATCGCGACAAATCGCGACCCACCATCATCTGCACCATGCGGTCGTGACAGATTTCAGAGCGAGACAGTTCACCCACCAATCGGCCATCGCGAAGCACCATGACTCGATCCGCCAATTCCTGCACTTCAGCCAACCGATGTGAAATGTAGATGACGCTGATACCAGTTTGTCGTAACTCCCTAACGACGCGAAACAGAGTTTCTGCTTCGCCCTGCGAAAGGCTAGACGTGGGTTCGTCCATGATGATGGCCCTCGCCTCGACCGAAAGCGCTCTAGCAATCTCCACTAGCTGTTGTTGCCCGATCGTCAATCGCCCGACAAGAACGCTTGGATCAAGATCCAGTCCAACTCGCTCAAGCTATCGCCGCGACCTAACTCGTATTTGTCGACGATAGACCAGTCCCATACGTGTGGGCTCGCGACCCAGGAACAGATTTGTCCCAATGTCCAAATTTTCTAACAAGTTTAGTTCTTGATGGATCAAAGCGATGCCAAGTTTCAAGGCAGACTGCACTGAATCGATCGTAACTGCTTGGCCATCAATCGAAATGGTACCTGAGGAAGGTTGTTGAACACCTGCAAGAATCTTCATCAACGAACTTTTGCCGGCCCCATTTTCGCCCACAAGCGCCAGAACTTCGCCAGCCCGCAAGTCCAGATCGACTGCATCCAGCGCTTGCGCGCCGGGAAAGCGTTTACTGATTTGCTGAAGTTGCAGCCAACCCTTCATGAATTGCCTTTCGGTCAATTGGGCCTAACGTGCGAGTGGAACGTCCATCAATTCATCAATTATGCCTTGTCGCCGTAGTCGTGAATTGGCCTGTCCAAGCCGTCCCACAAATAACATGATGGAACCGCCATCGGGCAGGGCTTCCTTGATCAACTGCCCACACATTCGGCCTGCTATGTAGTTGTCCATCCCGATGTAACACAGACGCTTGCTGTCCGGCGCGTCAGAATCATGCGTAATCAGCTTGGTACGCTGACATGCCTCTTCCAATATTTCAGCCTGATTGCTGGGATCGATCGGGCTGACTGCGATTCCCGCGACCTTATTTGCTAACAGAGTTTGCATCATGCGGTTTTGATCGTCGACACCACTTGGCGGCATGCGCACTTCGACCTGAGCGTTAAAATCGCGACCGGCAGCCATAGCTCCCTTCTGAGCTACATCCCAAAATGAAGCGATACCGTTGGTTACAAAAGCAACAACCGGACGTTCTCCGCCGCCACCGGCAGAATCAGTTGATCCATTCGATGGATTCATCAAGGCCGCCAATTCATCGCGAAACGCCTGGGCGTTGCCGCGACGAATTAGTCGAGCAGGAATGTCTTGAAAGCCCCCTGCTGGCAACACCGACTGGTCGCCTCGGGCTAGTCCCGCCAGGACACGCACCGACTGGTAACCGTACTGATAAGGATTCTGGACGACGGTGCCATAGATTTCACCCTCCACGATCGCTTGCAACGTGACTTGATCCTCATCAAAGCCAATGATCTTAATTTGATCCAGCTTCGCGGCGTCGCGGACAGCGTCCAAAATGATTGGAGGATTGTAGGCGAACAAACCTACCATGCAGTCTAGTTCCGGATTGGCCGCGATGGCATCCTGAGCCTGAGCCTTGGCCTTGTTGAAATCGAAGCCATCAGTACGAGTATCCAGAATTGTATATTTGTCGTTCTCAATGACTCCTTGCGATGCGATTGTATCAGCATCTGTTTGAGCCTTAGATCCAGAACCGTCCGTGGATTTCTGGCAACCCAGCGGACTGACACCAAGTAGCCACAGAACCATCAAGCCAGCTTTTCCAGCCAGTGATACATTTGCTAAGCTGCTGTAGGATCGCACACATTGCATCGCCGAACTCCAAAAGAGAAAATACAGAGATTTCAGGGCAGGGGAGGGAGCCCAGATTTTAGCCTAGAGAGCTTGATGGCTAAAGTAGGCAATTGCAACGATCACTGCCACTTAGTTGGTGGTGCTGGTGGCCAAGAACCGGCTGGGACCTGTGCCTGTCCTGCCCCTTGGAAACTCTGTCCCTGGAATCCACCCGGCAAAGCTGTGACGGGAAGTGCCCCCGCTGAAAGCGGCGAGGATTCTATGTTTGACTTCGTCCCACTGAGTACCTCAGTTCCAGCAATCGCTTCTTGAGACTGCTTGAGTTTCGCCTTAACCGAAGTGTACAACTCACCTAACGAATGTGGCACGTGAGGATTGACATGATATCGCTGCATGAAGCCCTGATCTTGATAGACGGCTACTCCCAGAACGACACACATCACATAGGCCGTAATGTTCGCGAAACGGCTGTTGCCCCACAGCTTCAGTGCCGTGCCAAAGGACTGCTTGAAACTATAAGAACCACGTTTGAACTCTACCGACCAAACTTCATCTAAGATGATGTGGCTCATGAAACCTAACACGACCGCGGCTGTCTTAAAAATGCGCACACCAATGTCTTCACTAGAGATAACCAGAAATGCAACCGCTCCACAAATGAACGCGGCTGGCAAACTGTGCCACATGCCTCGATGCACCGTATAACGCCGAAACAATTCCACCAGTAGAAACCGTATCAAAAAATAGGAACCAATGGCGATAAGTACCATCGTGTCGTGTCCCAGGCTCAGCCGCTGAAGCCTTTCAATCATTAACATGGGGATCACTGCAGAACTCAGTGCCGTCGCTTCGCGTAGAGGACGCCCTGACTCACTATCCAAATCTGGTAACATGCCACTGACGCTACAAAGACATCCCGCCACTGCGCAAGTGTCCCAATGGATGCCAGCTTGATATCCGGCCACTGCTAAAGCAGCGCCGGTCGCCGTGCTTACCGCCATGTGAGTTTTGAAGTCTGCCATGATCTTCGATTGCCGTAGTTGAGTGCCGCAACATGCGCCATTTGATCTCTTGATCAAGATTGGCATCCCAGTTGTAGTAAAACTGTACAGCCAAGTAGAGACCATTTGTCCAGACAAACGCAGATTCTAAGAGGTAAGCTTTGCGCGGTGCAGTCAGCAGCTAATAGGTCAAGAACAGTTGGTTAAGAAACTTTGCTAGCACCCCTGCTCTACATTTTTGCAGAATTGTTACCGGCGCCAACCTTAAGGATCAAGACTAAAAAATCTACAATCGATCTTCGCTAGCCTAACGAGATCTGCTAAAGTCGCCTGAATAACGAGACGCCAACAGTGGCACCGCTCAAATACCCGATTGTTGTTGAGAGTGTTCAATGCAAGCATACGACTTAATCATGCTGATCGTTCTGGGCATGTCAACAATTTTTGGTGCCATCAAGGGATTGGCTTGGCAAGTCGCCTCGCTGGCATCTATTTTGGTCAGTTATGTTGTAGCCTATCGTTATCGCTTTCAAGTTGCGGAGATGATCGATGCCAAGCCACCATGGAATATGTTTTTGGCCATGTTGATTTTGTACGTGGGAACTGGCTTTGTTATATGGGTCGGATTCCGATTGCTAAGTGGAGTGATCGACGGAATTCGCCTGAAGGATTTCGACAGACATTTGGGCGCGCTGTTTGGATTTGGAAAGGGCCTGATTTTCTGCCTGCTTATCACCATGTTTGCTATGACCTTGCTTGGTCCAAAGCAGCAAGATGCCATTTGCCAGTCACGATCCGGCTACTACATTACGATGGCGCTGGACAAAGGCATAGGCGTTTTGCCACGCGAAATACACGACGTCGTAGGCCCATATTTGGCGAGCCTGGACGACAAACTCAAGCATGGTCGAACCGACGAAGTTGGACAACCGACCGGCAACTGGACTGGCGAACCTGGACAGGCTGCAAGTGGCTTGCCAGGTGGACTTCAATTGCCTGGAGGCTTGCAGCAGTATCTTCCGGAACAACTGCGACAAATCATTCCACCGGGCAATTCGAATAGCTGGCCTAACCAGCAACCTGCGAACAATCTTCCCAGCGGCTATCCGGGGCTGAACAGCGGATACGGGACTCAAAACTATCCGGCCCAGACGGGAGATTTTCCAACTCAACCATCCATCGGGTATCCGCAACTTCCGCATGGACTGCGTTCCGTTCCCGGCGTTCAGCAGGCTCAACAACCTAACGGAATTTTTCCGCGCTAGCCAGCAACTGAGTCGATGTAGGGCAGACTTGTACTCAAATGCGGTCTGACCAAGGAAATCCAGGCCTTAAACCGAACATAAGAAACATTATCGGACGTTGCTGGCGGGCTTAAAAATGGGCTCTCACCCAGACTCGCAATGCCCCGAGATCACTCTAAGAATGGCCGGCACCGGAGACTACCGAGTCCTCTAAATAGACTCCCATGCGTCGAAACTTTTCGTAACGCTGCTGGATCAAATCGTCCAAGGGTTGGCTGGTTAAGTTTCGCAAAGCACTCACCAAGTAGCTCTTCATGCGCGCGGCCATTTTATGATGATCGCGATGAGCGCCGCCCAACGGTTCTTCGATCACATCGTCGATCACTCCCAGTTCTTGCAGATGACTGGACGTGCATCGCAGCGCCTCAGCGGCTCTCGGCGCATGCTGATGGCTTTTCCACAAAATGCCTGCACAACCCTCCGGACTGATGACCGAGTAATAGGCAAACTGAAGAACGGCTATGCGGTCGCCAACGCCAATTCCCAAAGCACCACCTGAACCGCCTTCACCGATGACAACACATATAATAGGCGTCTTTAGTTGACTCATCTGAAACATGCTCTCGGCGATCACCTGAGCCTGACCTCGCTCTTCGGCACCCACTCCGGGATAGGCTCCAGGCGTGTCGATGAAACAGATGATGGGCATGCCAAATTTTTCAGCTAGCTTCATCTTGCTCATCGCCTTGCGATAACCTTCGGGGTGAGCACAGCCAAAGTTGCAGGCAGCACGATCTTTATATGTTCGTCCCTTTTGATGCCCAACAACCATGACTTTGAATTGATCGATTTTGCCAAAACCGGTTAACATGGCTCGATCGTCTCCGAAATGACGGTCGCCATGAAGTTCGACAAATTCCTCAAATGCCAAATTCAAATAGTCGCGTGTATAGGGACGATCCTTGTGCCGCGACACTTGCACAATTTGCCAAGGACTGAGGTTGGAGTAGACCTGCTGAGTAATCTGATGAAGCTGCCTTCTTAAAGCGATGATCTCGTTTTCAATCGCCTCATCACCAGGCGCCTTAAGCAACAACTCGCCGATGCGCGACTCCAATTCAAGTAGAGGGGATTCAAAATCCAAGTTCGCTGATTGGCTCATGGGGTCTAACCTTTAGTCTTTGGCTTCGGTTGATCATCTGGCTGCG
>DAIRSD010000211.1:0-7708 GCA_036804625.1 Aureliella sp.
GGCAGACTTTGATCATCCCATCAAGGATCAGTGCCCAGAAAGCGAATATCTCAAGTGCCTGATTTGTCGTGTATCCTAGTTTCGATTAAACGGCAGTGTTCCAATCCGCCTAGTCGGCAAAATCTTGAGACCAACCAAAGGGCAACAATAGTTGCGGAAGTTGGTTAAACGATAAGCAAAAAAAATGGCCATGGTATGCCGCTCCATCGTCACACCATGACCAAAATGTCGCTGGAACGAATCTTGCTTAGAAATCCGTTCCACCCTCCCAATCCGTGGTTACAAGAGGTATCGGCACGCTCGACATGGAGCAAGTAACGATTCTCTTGAAAATCTACAAATTGTATTTGACATGAATTCTTGGCAATTTTTGGGTTCGGAGAATACCCGGCTGACGACTATTGAGCACTCTGCAAAGGCAGAAACGCAACCTTGAACGGCTCTGCGGATACGTCGCTGGGAGCCTTGGCGGACTTGGCCTCCTGAATTTGGCTGACAGCTTGTTGATCACACTGATTGCAACCACCAGATGAATCGCAATCGACTTCCTGACAACTGGGTTGAATCTGCTGAGTATAACGATTAAACCTGCAACCACGGCAATGTGTCTGGCAGGGGGCCGGTGGTACAGCACATCCACAACCGGTTGCACAGCAACCGTGCGGATGCCCGTAGATCCGCTCGTGCTGCTTGGCACAAATCCTAGCACGTTCGGCATCATAACCGTCCCAAAGGCCACTCGTGCAGAATTCTAAACGCATGTAGTCGGCAATCGCATCTGAACGCCTGCCAGCTCCGCCCCAAGCGATGGTAGAGCCCATTTGGAATCCTGAAAAATGCTGGAGCTTTGAGTTCTCGATGATGCTTTCGACAGGGTTCGGATCACCTACATGAGCTTCAGAAGCGGTTGCGGCGGATGGATCTGCGGCCTGCGTAAATGGATTGGTGGTGGTTGTGGCTAACGCAGGTGCATCCGAGGATGGAAGCGACTTTGGGTCGGCCTTTTTGACTTCGACCACCGAAGCATCATCCCATACGATCTGATCTTGAGCCGATGTGACAACACTGCGAGCTGTGGACTGAGTGTTGCCAGAAAGTAACTGGACCTGAGCCTGAGACGACGAACAGTAACCGCAGCATAACAATGCAACGGTCAGTAGAGACATGCGTTTTTTCATATAGGTACCCTTATAGCGAGAAACGATCGAATCCGCGATCTAACCGAAGCGAAACCCTGTCCGTGGGAATGGTCTCGACAAAATAAGGGCACCACGAACTAATCCCTGAGTGTGGTAACTTGAACCACTTTAGCTGCGAGTCTGGTGTCGCAGTGGGCATCGTTGGTGCTCTAAGGTATCATGCGCTCTGATTCGATGACTGGCAAATGTGACTGTCGATATTTTTTTCATCAGCGACCGTGGACTGTCCGGTGGCAACTGACAGCCAAAGTTTGACAACTGGGGTGACTTTACAACCTGCACGAGAGCGATCAATTTATTTAGCGATTCCAGACAAGGACACCGCACATGAGCTACACAAACGTTTCGTTTCAGCCCCAACTGGTCAGTCCGGAAGCATGGATCGCTGCCAACGCGACGCTGACGGCTCATGTCGAAGTGGCAGCTCAGGCCAGCATCTGGTTTGGCAGTGTACTACGCGGTGATGTGGAACCGATCAGGATTGGCCAGGGCACCAACATTCAAGATCTGTGCTGCCTACATGCGGATCCGGGGTTTCCTTGCACCGTCGGTCGGCATGTGACCGTTGGCCACCGGGCCATCTTGCACGGCGCAACCATCGAAGATGAATCGCTGATTGGCATGGGAGCCATTGTGTTGAACGGTGCCCACATCGGCTCTCACTGCCTAATCGGCGCTGGAAGCCTGATCCCCAACAAAAAAATCATCCCACCGCGCAGTTTGGTCATGGGCGTTCCAGGCCGAATCGTCCGTGAAGTCACCGACGAAGAAGTCGCCAAGATACGGCGATCGGCTCAGCGCTACATCGCGGCAAGTCAAGCCTATTCAAAAGTCACTACACAACCCGATTTCTGACCGTCATGCAAACGGAAAATCTTTGTCCGGTTCCGATCGGCTGAGTTCCACTAAAAACGGTGCCAAGCGATCCACTACGGCCCGAGCCAACTGCTCACCTTTGGCCTGCGTGGCAGCATGCGGATTGCCAGAACCGCTTTGACTGGTAAGTAGGTGCCAAGGACGCGTGATAGAAACCCAGCCTTCGTTTAACGCTTGAAAACGCATCTGACGCGTCGCACCCGAATCCGCAGTTAGCCCCTGTCCATCTGCCATTCTACGCACCAGATCAGGGCGAAAAGCCATGATCAACGACGTTTCCATTTCGCCAGCATGATCATCCTGGTGCTGACAAACTTGAGCTGCCACATCGCGAATCATCTGATACCAATTGCACAAAAACAAATGCACTGGTGTGCGACCATATAGCTCGCGCAGAATCGGCTTCAGATCATTGCCGCCGTGACTATTCAAGATTAACAAACGGTCAATTCCTGAACCAGCCAGTGTTTCGACTAAATCGCGGATGATCAAGCCAACCGTGCTTGGCTGTAAATTCATTGCCAGCGGAAAACCGCTCAGATTCGACTCAGTTCCATAGGGAAGAACCGGCAACTGTACCAGCCGAGCACCCTGCTGGCTTGCCACTTGACAACAACGATTGGCCAAGTGCCATGCCTCATACGAATCGGTACCGTAGGGCAAGTGCAAGTTATGCGGTTCGGTGGCACCCATCGGTAGAATGGCCACATTGGGCTCTAGCAACCGCACATCGGCCAGTGACATTTCTTCAAGCAGCCAAGCGGTCGAACGATTAGTTTCTTTAGTCATAGGTAGCTTCTGTGGAAAGTTGGCGATTGTTTCCGAAACAAAACAAGAGCGTAACCTTAAAGGCAATCAGGAACAATTCCACTAAGTGGCAATTGCGTTACAATAACGTGATCGACGGCGAAACGCCTCCTGCCCGCTTCCCCAACAAGTGATCAGCAATGACAGCCACTAATACTGCTCCCAAGTATGATTTTTTTTCACAACTGGCGCGTGTCATCAATTCGGGACAATCGCGATCAATCATATTATCTGGCAATGTGAACGATCTTTATTTTGACGGTCAGCAATATGTACCGCTGGTCCAATATCTGTTGGAGAAGACCCGTATCGATGGGATGATTCAAATCGTTTATGAGCTCAACGGACCAGTTCGAATAAGCGATACGGACCGCAACAAACTGCGTGAAGCCTGGGCCGCTTGGAAAACAGGCGTTGATGTTGGATCTTTAGCCATCAAAGAAATGGCTTCCGAGCGTAGCAACATCGACCTGCGTCGCAAAGAATTTGACCAGTACTTGCGCGACTCGATTGGTAATGCCACTCAGGCGCTGGAATTTCTTAGGCAATTGTGCATTTGCAGCCGCACTACTTTGCGAGAGAAACTGCTTATCTTTGTGGAGGCTGCTGACATGTTGTTACCAGCTGGCGATGGCGACCTCTCGCGACTAAACGACACTCAACAGCGCCGCGTAGCCATCGTGACGGATTGGTTTAGTGCTCCCGATTTTTTCTCAGGTAAGGACACCGTTTGCCTGATTGCCGAATCGCGATCGTTGATTCACCCTCGCGCAGCTCGATTACCGCAAGTTGTATCGGTCGATATCCCATCCCCCGATCGCAACACGCGACAACACTATATCTTATGGCAACGTAGTCAGCCGCTATCGGCTTCGATTCCTGTACCCGAAGAAACCACATCGGCCGTTGGCCAGTCGGCGGGGAACCCAGAAATCGATGAACTTGCTGAATCGACGGCTGGACTTAGTATTCATGCTCTTCGGCAGTTATTGTTACAGGCCGTCTATCAACAACGTCCAGTGTCGCGTCAAGATGTGATCGATCAAGTCGAATACTTTATTCAAGCGCAGTTGGGAGAAGATGTCGTCGAATTCAGCAAGCCGGCTCACCGGCTGACCGACGTATTAGGCTTTAGCAATTTGAAAAAGTTCCTAAACGAGTACATGATCCCACGATTGAAGCTGACTGATGACCGTGCCTTGCCAGGTGCAGCCGTTGCAGGTCCCATCGGCGGTGGAAAAACGTTTATCTTCGAAGCGGTAGCCGCAGAACTGGACATACCGGTACTGGTGCTTAAGAGCATCCGAAGTCAGTGGTTTGGCCAAACGGATGTTATCTTCGAACGACTGAAACGAGTCTTGGAAGCTCTAGGCAAAGTGCTGATCTTTGTCGATGAAGCGGACACTCAATTTGGCGGAGTAGGGGAGGGGACACACGAAACCGAGCGAAGACTGACGGGCAAGATCCAGGCGATGATGAGCGACCCGAAAATGCGAGGCAGAGTAATTTGGCTTCTGATGACGGCACGCATTCAGTTACTGTCGCCCGACATTCGACGGCCTGGCCGAGTCGGCGACTTGATCATTCCCGTTTTGGATCCCACCGGACAGGATCGCCGCGATTTTATCGACTGGATACTCAAGCCGGCTGGCGCTGCAGGTCAGGGACTGGCCGATTGGCTGGATCAAGAAGGTCTTCCACCCGACTTTTCCGCAGCAGGCTTCTCCGCTTTGCGCAGTCAGATTCGCGCAGCTCCACCTGCGACGCCTGAAGAACTGAAAGCCATGATCGCCGATTTCCTGCAACCAGCGATTGGCCCAACTCGCCGCTACCAAACCCTCCAGGCCCTGGTCAACTGCACTCGCCGCAGTCTGTTGCCCGATCCCAAGGTGACTGACGAGCAGCGAGCGATGTGGGAACAAGAAATTCGGCTGTTGGAAGCTCAAGGCATTCGCTAGCTTCTTTCGAATCAATTGCCACTGTCGCTGCCCGAAGCTACTGGGTAGAATGCTGGATGCCAACTTGGTACCCACCATGGAATCGGAAACCGCTGTCGTTCATATTGGAGCTTCGATGGGCAGCGAGATTCGAGGGCTCAGGTAGACATCAACGCCTAGACATGGCAGACCCGAAGTGAATACCACACGCCGTTTTGTTCTTCGATCCGTTCTGATGCGCCCCAGCGTTCTGATACCGCTGGTGGGCGGTCTGGTTGCAGGTGCGACTTCGTTAGCCGTGGGCGGCAGCATCGTGCTTACCGGTTTAGCTGTGGTCGGAATCGTTGGTGGGGCGACCTGGTTGCTAGCCGGCACTGTTCTCAACGTCGAAAAGCTGACCGACCAAGCTCTGGCAGCTCAGCAACAAGCTAGCCTGGCATCAGAAAATGAACAGTTGGATCTGCTGGCTCGACAGTTGCGAACTGACCGTGACCATCGCACGCAAGACACCCTCACCTTGCTCAGATCGCTACGTGTTGATTTTGAACGCGCCGCTGGTCGGCCCGGTGTCGAGCGACGTAGCGCCCGATTTCGTGAGCAAATTGGCCAAGTGTTCCAGGCTACCGTGGAAAAACTGCGAGAGTCTTACCGGCTGATGCAACAGTCTGAAACCGTCGTGGGTCAGCCTCGACAGCAGTTCCTGGATCAACGTGAAGCCGTGGTCTTGCAAGCCATCGAAGCCACAAACAAACTGCGAAGTATCACGAAGCAGTTCATGGCAGCCATTGAAGATGACTCGCAATCTAACATGGAGTCACTTCAAAAAGAGCTGGAAATTAGTTTAGAAATTGCCAAACGAACCGAACAACGCATGAAAGAGCTGGAAAACCCCAGCGCTCAATACGAATCCTATATCAAAGAGTAACTGAAAAGGAATTACGCTCATGTTCAACGCTATCGGAAAATATGTCAGAGCCACCTGGTACCTTTTGACCTTTCGTGTCACTAAAGCCAGCGAGACACTTCGCATGAACCCCGGAGTCATCTCGGCCAACTACGATCGAGTGATCCAGGAAAAGAAAAAACGGCTAAACGATTACAAGGATGCCGTGGCCGCGATGATCGCACAAGAGGAATCCAAAAAGGATACGTTGCGTAACTTGACCGCTGAAATTGACAATCTGGAAAAATTGCGAGGAGGTGCGGCTGCAAAAGCCAAGAAGCTAGTAGAAAAATACAACGGCGACGCTGAAGCGGTCAAAGGCGACCCAGAATATCAGAAGTGCCAAGCTGCATTCAAAGACTTCACCAGCACGTTGAACGAAAAACGGGCTCGAGCTGAAGAACTGGACACTGATTTGAAGCAACTGGTTGCCAACGTGGGCGGACACAAGACTCAGATCCAATCGCTGATGCGAGAACTAGAAAAGCTGAAGGTTGAAAAACATGACGCTGTGGCCGAAGTATTGTCGGCGGCAGAAGAAAAGCAGATCGCTGACATGATGACGGGGCTTTCCAAAGACCGCACCAGCGAAGAACTGCATGAACTACGCGAAGTTCGCTCCAAGGCTCGCGCCGGTGCTCGGATCAGCCGTGAACTAGCCGGGATGGACACTAAGAAAATGGAAGCTGATTTCCTGGAGTACGCTCAAACCAGCGAGGCCAACGACGAATTTGATGCCTTGATCGGACTTGGCAAGAAAGATACTCCGCAGACTGATCAAGCTCGGACCGATGCGAAGATACCCGAATAGATGTAACAGGCCGTGCTTAGGACTTAGAACTCACCTGTTTTAGGCAGAAATACTCTTGCACTTAGGACGGATTCATGCAGCAAACTCAGGACAGCGGTGAACCCGAAAAACAATCTTGCTCATTGCCTCTATCGTGGCAAGAGCATGAACAACATCGATCTGATGATGCTCCAAGGAAATAACTTCTTACCGGCCGTTGGTATGCTGAAAAATTGGCTGTTTCAGTACCGGCGCGACCTTGACCGCCCTATTTCACCGACGCTATTGGCTGTCGATTGACCACACGACAGGCTCGATCAAATCGGATAACGACAACTCTATCGAGATTTTAAAGTAGCTCGGCCAATACCCCTAAGAACCAACCAATTTCTCTACTGTATTCGTCTGGTCAGTAATGCGATCATAATTTCGCTCGTAACAGCTAGGAGGGTGGCAGAATTTGGCTGTTCCTTGGGATGCCATGTGCCATGGGAAGTTGTGTGTCCCCATTCTCGCCGTCCCCCATTCCCACAATCGGTGAAGAAGCCACCAGGTTAATAACTCTGCTTCCTTACAGTGCCCAAAAGGCGGTGGGTCGGCAACAAAACTGGTGGTTGGCCTGCAAAGAATCAACTGCCGGATACGAAGGAATTATCTCCAGATAATTTGTTGCATTTTTTTCATGGAACCTTCAGAATAGAACAGGTGTCGACTGACAACATAGCCGTTCCAGTAGCCGACCACGTGTCTCTGGTGTAGACGCCGATTCTTCTAAAATCACCAACCCTTATGGGGTGAACGCTCGATGATTCAACAGCCCTTTGCAAGAATAGCAAGTCGATTTAAGACAAAACCCAGACAGCGAGTCCAAAGGCGAGCGCGGCTTCGAAGCCTGCTGATTGAACATTTGGAGGATCGTAAGCTGCTGGCGGCGATACACCCGTTGCCGCTTAGCGGTCTGAACGGCTTGAGCGGCTTTCGGCTGGAAGGTGTCGCCTTAGGTGACAATTCAGGTTACAGCGTGAGCAGCGCCGGAGACGTCAATGGTGACGGTTTTGAAGAGATGATAGTCGCAGCAAAAAGAACAACTCACAAAAGAAGCGCTGGAAGGACCAATTCAGATGTAAACGAAAAGTGGGGCGGAGGATAAGCGGAG
>DAIRSD010000212.1:0-7708 GCA_036804625.1 Aureliella sp.
GGAGGTTGCTGCTCTTTACTCGGTAAAGGTAAAAGAACAAAAATTGGCACATTTTTTATGCATGATTCACAATATCGTCCAGAACGTGTGACAACTGATTGCCAAGCTTCGTCATTGGGAAATCGCTCAAGAAACTTTGTTGATCTTTATGAACGATAATGGAACGGCGTTGGGGCATACAGTTCATTCGGCTGGAATGCGAGGCCAAAAGGGTTCTGCGTGGCTGGGTGGCACTCGAGTCACTTGCTGGTGGAACTGGCCGGGGACACTGCAACCGCGCAGCGTTGATGCCTTGACCGCTCATATCGACTTTTTTCCGACGGTAGCAGAAATCGCGGGCGCTTCTGTATCCCCTAAAGTTACCGCGCAGATCCATGGGCGCAGCCTAGTCCCGCTCCTAAGCGACTCAACCGACCAGTGGCCCGATCGGACTCTGATGACTCATGTAGGACGCTGGCCCAAACTAGCCAATCCGGATGACTACAAGTACACGATGGCTGCCGTGCGATCCGAGCGCTGGTCGCTGATCAGTCCGCGAGGTGGATCCGTTCCAAATTGGCAACTTTACGATCTGACCACAGACTACCCACAAAAACATGATGTATCCGAAAATCATCCTGATGTCGTGGAAAAATTAAGCCAACAATTCGAAGCTTGGTGGACAGATATCAAGCCCAAATTGATCAACGAACAGGTGATCGGACCGAAATTAAACCCATTGGCTGAGCTTTACTGGCGACAATTTGGTGGCGGACCAACTGAGGAAGATTATCAGCGCATGGACCCAACCAAATTCGACTAACGTACGCTGGGTGGTACGCTGGAATCCAACGAGTACTAATTGAGATGGATCGAACTATTCTAACTATTGTTCTTGGTAGACTGGGCTGGCTGTTAAGGTTATAATTTGGATAGAAATTTCTGGAACGTTGCAAAAAACAAGAACTACGAGGAGCCCTCACAATGGATCGAGAAGAGCTTAATGAATGGATCAGGCTAGGGCCCGTTCGAATCACTATGAATAGCGGTGATACCGTTGACGTCACCAATCGCGAGTTGGTTACAGTCAGCTCAATGGCTGCTGTGGTACTCGTACGAAGCGAGGACGGTCGGTATCGTCATCATATCCATCCACTTGTGACCATGAGCAAGGTTGAACAACTCGAGCCAGCCACGTAAATCACCAGCCATCAAGGTACATTCGAATGAACGCGATCGATATTCTGGGAAGTCTTCTGGGAAGTGGTTCGTCAGCCGCACAAAGCGGTAGTCCTAGCAGTGGTAGCTTGGGCGGCAAAATATTAGGGGAGTTGATCAAAGCTGGAATGGGCGGCGGGGGACAGGCTGCACCGGCCGGCTCTGGCGGTTCGACTAACGGAAGAGGCCGAACTAGCGCTGGTGGATCGGTAGATATCAATAGCGAATCCAAGCGTCTGGAAGACTTGTTAGGAGTAGCCACTGGGAAACGCGGCTCGGCAACCTCTACGGAGCGTGCTCCACAGCCATCCCCTTACCGGCCAGCTCCTAGCCAACCCAAGTACCAGCCACAAAATTCATCTGCAACACCAAGGTCTCAGCAGGCTCCAGCACCCTCTTCCAGATCTTCCACCAATCCGGCCATGACCACCAATGACGAAGCCATCTTGCTAATTCGAGCGCTGGTCAATGCTGCCAAGGCCGATGGAAAGCTGGATCAAAATGAACAGCAGGCGATACTCAGCCGAGTCCCAGAAAGTCCTGAAGCTATCGAGTTCATTAAGCGAGAATTGGCTCAACCGCTGGATGTTCGTGACTTTGCGTGGAGCGTGCCGCTGGGATTGGAAGTGCAAATTCTAACCATGTCGCTAGCTGCCATCGACGTTGACAACCAAGCGGAAGTGGACTACCTGCGAGAACTTGCCCACGGCCTGCGATTGAGTTCCGAAGTGTGCAATCAGGTTGCTAGCCGATACGGTGCTCCGGCATTGTTCTAGCATCTATTGTAGTGACCCGATCCAAATTGTTGTTACCGGCCTAATGTTGCGGCGCGTTGCGAACAAAATCGACAAGTACAGACTTAGGAATCACATAAGTCCGAACGCGACTGTGCCGTGCAGCATTGATGCCTACAAAGTTTCCTTCCAAATCAAATACCGGACCGCCACATGACTCGGGAAACAGTGGAGCGTCATGCGTGAAGACGCGCGGGAAACCATCGCGACGAGTGCTTTTGCGGATCAGATCCGCTGCATGACCTGACTCGGTCGGCGGACTGCCAAGCAGCACATCCACGGTCATCTCAGCCTGTTGCCTAAACAGTCGGATTTGAACGTTAGTATCTGGATCAACCGACCTCAGGAACTCAAAAACCTGCTCGCGACGCTTTACCGGCTGATCTGCGATTTGAACAATGACGTCGCCTACCTGCATGCCCGCCTTTTTGGCCGCGCCGTCATCTACCTGATACAGTTCAACACCCCGCTGTCGCGAGTCTCTAAGGACCACACCTAGATAACCGCGAGATTCTTGTCGCGGTGAACTAAATTCTTCGCTTCCGGTAACACTCATCCATCCAGGTCCTTTCGGCTCCGGCGTGACCAACATTTGGCCTGGTGAAACGCTATTGGATAACCTTTTGAGCCCCAATTTGGTCTCGATATTAAGATTGACCCCCATGGAATGTACCGTAGGTCCGCGCAAAAGAGTTAAATCATTCTCGGCGTCTCGCGAAATGACCTGCAAATCGACTGGATCTTGTTGACTGGCAAGGTAAGGTTGACCACCAACCATCGAACTCTTGCTGAGAATCCACGGCGTACCCTCAATCAGAGTGCCGAATATGCTGACGGGTTTGCCCGCGATTTCGCTGGTAATTACACACATCAAGTCATCCAAGCGATCTTCCAGTTCAGCAATTTGATCCACCAAGAGTTCCAACTGCCCGTTTGAGTCTGCTGGGCGGTAGAGGCTACTGCGAAGGTCATTGCCAGTTTGGCTATCGAGATCCATACCGGGCAAACGAGTTGCGACGGGCAAGATCAATCGATCGCCGGTTAGGGGCAGTGCCATCTCCCGCCCTGCCCGAACGACTGTCAATTGAATCTGCTCTGGCCGCGACTGGATAGCATTGAGCAAAGAAGGTCGCAAATCTCTCAAACTAGACAGTTTTTGCTCTTGGATACTTACGATCAAGTCTTCTGGTTCTAATCCGACTTCCTGAGCAATACCGCCTGGCATCACTTCAGAAAGTACTACCCCGGCGTCATCGGGCGCGTCGTAACCAACAAATCCCAATTTTGGAACCGCTTGTCCTCGATAGACTGAAAAAAACTGAGGAACATTCAGTGCATCCCAGTAAGTTTTGAAAACGTCGATAGGCACGTCATAATTCTGATTGGCCTGCGTACCAATGCGCGAGTGGATACCGATTAGCCGTCCCTGCAAATCTAGCAAGGGGCCGCCTGAATCGCCAGGTTCCATCAGTGCGCTGGACTGAATCATTCGACCGCTGCGAATCGGACGTCGAATCACCCCTAGACGAACAGTAGGATTTTGCGCCGCCCGCTGACCACCTGGGTAACTAATACTCAGGCAAACCTGCTTGGCCTGTAATGTTTTGGAAGCCCCCAAAGGAACAAATGGCAGATCCTTCGGGTCCGAGATCATGATCAGCCCGCAATCAACCTGCTCGCCATCCAGTTGCTCACAGGCACCCTGAGCTATCCCATGAAAGCGACGTCCGTCCGGAAGTGCCAGTTGGTAGGATTGTCCTGGATTTACCGTGTGACCAGCGGTAAGTACGTGCCCCTGAGGACTAACAATCACTCCGCTAAAACTGGATCCCCTGCGGCTGATTTCAACGATAGCCGGAGTGGCAGATCGAATCGATTGATAGAAATTAGCCTGGAGCGTTTGGATTTCGTCGATTTGCTGCGCCTACGCGACTGTCCACAGAACAGTCAACGACATTAGCCATAACGTGAGTATCCGCACGCAGCTTGAAGTGGGTGACCACAGCATGTTATTACTCGCTTCGCGAATCGACCTGAACCAAACTTTCTATTCCGGATCAACCTTATTCTACGGTACTATAAGTGTCGGGGTAGATGTACCAGGTATCGGTAGCTTCGGCAGGTCGGGCTCAATTGCCCTGCGATTGATCGCAGGCTTCCCCCAAGTGGTCTAACCGCGCTTGGCTAATAGCACTTAAGGGCTGCGTACAGATCATTGCCGGTTGGTCGCGAGCTTAGTCAGGATTCAATCGCAATATCCACTTACATATCGCTTAGGCTGCGATCATAGACTCGGTAGGTCTTGCTTCGGTGCAGTCCAGCCCGCTCCAAGCTGCCGCGCGACAGGTGATTGGACTCCAAGACCCAAGAAAATTCACCGGTCACAAGCCCCATGGCCAGTGCATCGGGCAACATGCGCTCCAGTGCCAATAGTCCAAAACCCCAGCGTTGGAATTCTGGCAATACATTGGTACTCATCAGCCGAACTCGTTTCATCTTGCGCTTATTCATCAGCAACTTCAGGAATCCAAAGGGAAGAAACCGTCCGTTAATCTGTTTGATGATCGGGTTGATATCCAGCAATCCCAATCCGGCTCCGATCGGCTTGCCATCGACCTCGATGATGGTCGTTAGTTCGGGGATCAACAAATGTTTCAGTCCCTTCGCCTGATGAGCCACTTCCTCCGGTGCAAGCGGCACGAATCCCCAAGTGCCTACCAACGAGCGGTTGTAGATATTCAGAAACAGATTCACTTCGTCGGCAAATCGCCTCGGGTTAAATCGACGTACATTCACGTTGAACCTTCGCTTAATTTCTTTAATCACAAATTCCAGTTTGGGATCGATATGAGCCAGCATTTCGATGTGACCATCAAAAGCGTAAAGGTCCTGAGTCTTCTCGAAACCAAAACTCTCGATCAAATGGCTATAATACGGGCGATTGTAGGTCATCATGAACGTCGGCGGTGTATCAAAACCCTCAACCAATAAACCGACTTCTTGATTCAAGCTTGGATTGGCTGGACCGCGCACATCGGTCATACCCTTTCCATGCAGATACTTGCCGGCCGCCTGGAACAACAAATAGGCAGCCTGTTGATCTTCGAAGCATTCGAAAAAACCAAAGAAACCTCGCTTCTCTTCGTAGCGTTCGTTGTGGCCTTGATTGACCAGCGCGCAAATCCTACCTACAGTTTTTCCATCTCGCCGAACCAAAAAATTTTCACAGCAATTGCGAAGGTAAAACGGGTTGTGACTGAAGTTGACACCCTCTTTCAGGGCGACAACTAGCGGTGGACCCCAATTGTCATCCTGTCGATAGATTTCCCAAGCAAGATTGATAAACTGCTTTTGCAAGCCACGATTTTTACCAACCGTAACAACTTCATAATGGGACATTAAAATTTCCTGATGGGAAAACGATCTTTTTTGGGCTCTTGATAGGTCGGGTTCCAATATCCAGCAGTGCTACCTATTTCTATTCGAACTTTAGGACTTTTTCGCTGGATCAGCCCGCATGCAATCGGCGATGACATCTTGATCAAAGTAGTTGATGCTCATGCCTGCATCCACGACGATCGACTGTGCGGTTATGCCGCTGGACCGCGGACTAAGTAAGAACACTGCGGTGTTGGCCACTTCGTCGGTTGTGAGGGCAGCTTTGCGCGGGATGACTCGTTCCGCATACAGGTAGGCATCCACATAGCCAGGAATGCCTGCCGAGGCGCTGGTTTTTAAAAGACTAGCCGCAACCGCATTAAATCGTACCTGACTGAAGCGACTGAAGGACTTGGTCAGAAAAGCCAAAGAGGATTCCAGTGCCGCTTTGACAGGCGCCATAAACCCATAGCTCTCGCTGGCCATCCGAGTGGTCGAAATGCCAATGGTTACGACGCTAGCGCGGCTATCCAACTGGTCTTTCAGGGCCGAACACAATGCGATCAACGAAAAACAACTGATGTCGACAGCTTGAAGGAATTGTCGCCGAGTGGTTTCGTGAAACGGGTGCATGCCACCACTGTAATCGGCAAAGGCGATCGAGTGAACAAGACCGTGAAAACCATCAAAGTCGCTTTTCAGCGTAGCGGCCAATTCATCAATCTGAGCCTGGTGTTCCACATCGCAGATGTAAATAGGACTACCGGCCAACAGTTTCTCAACTTCCGACTTGCGCTGCTGGCTGCGCACAACATAGACCACTTGGCAGCCTGCCTCTTGAACCGTCTTGCCAATGCGATAAGCGACACTCTTTTTGTTGGCGACACCAAAGATCAGAATGCGTTTGCCAGTCAACTCTAAAAAATCTTGCATTTTCTTAACTGTCTTACTGTGGGTCCGCAACGGAGCAGGCAAAGTCCAGTCGCGCAGCCAATTTGCCGCCCAAAGTGACTTTACCCCTCAAGTAAAACGCATTGGAAACCACTTCGGTCAAAATAGCCTCGATTTCTACAGTGTCCCCAGGACGTACCATCTGCTTAAATTTCACTCCGTCCATTCGCGTCGCGACAGGCACCTTTCCATCTGCTACGGCCGCATGCGAGGCGATCAACACAGCCCCAGCTTGAAGAGCGCATTCGCATAAAATGACTCCAGGGACTAGCGGAAATCCTGGAAAATGGCCTTGCACAAAGTAGTCTTGCAGCGTGAACGACTTTCGACACAAGATGCGATCTTTGGATTGCTCGACTATTTCATCCAGCAGCAACATGGGCGCGCGATGCGGAATCGCTGTCTGAATTGTCTGCTGGGTTTCTGAAGGTGTCATCAAAGTAAGGCCTTGTCAAACTGCAAACGAAAGCTAAACGGCACTGACGCCAGCGCGTTTCATCAAGTGTTGATCCACATCGGTAGCCACGATCACTCCGTAGTTGATGGCTCCCAACCAACCCGACATGATGATGCCCACGCTGCCAGCATGATAAAGCCCCGGGACCTGATCGGGCAAAGCGCGACTTACGGTCAGACCTTCAAACTTGGTTCCAAAACTAGCGCCTTGCCAGTGCTTTGTGTAATGTTGGAATGTCGACGGAGTCGCCGCTTCCACGTGGTCGATCATGTCTCGCACCCCTGGGACATATTTGTCCAGCGCGTCTAGTGTGGTTTCAATCAGATCCTGCTTGCTGGCTAGATAGTCTTCCTGAGACAGTTCTGCCCAGTCACGATAGTTGGCGTTGGTGCTGCTGACAATTGCGCACTGCTGCTTGCCGCCGGGCCGAGTGCGAGGATAGTAAAAGCTAAACGTGCGACTGGTGATATCGCGACTGAGCAGCGCTTCGGTTCGGAACAGAGGCGCGGTCGAGCTAAAGAGTAGGTCACCAGTCGATTCATCGATTGTACAGCCGTTTTTCAGAGCCATATAAACTTGAGTGCTGCTGTTGTTCAGTCGCACTTGACGAGCTTGATCGATAAAATTTCGGTCAAACTTGTCTTCGCCTACAAGATCAAAGATCGTAGCTTTTAAGTTTGAATTACTGACAACGGTTCCACAGCCGATTCGGCGACCGCCGACGTGAACAGCCTGGACACCGTGGCGATCAACTTCAATCTTGGTTACATCGCAGTTGATCCGCCAATCGACGCCATTGCGAGTCAGTTCCTGAGACATCTTGCGGACCAGATCGTCCGTGCCACCTTCGTAGATGCACACACCCTTAGCCATAAACTAGGAAAAGACGAAGCCATACGTAATCGCCGGATCTACCAGTGTCGACCCGATG
>DAIRSD010000213.1:0-7699 GCA_036804625.1 Aureliella sp.
ATGCAGGTAGTGAAGGACCGGAAGCCCACCAGTTTACAGTCGATTTTCTAGTCGCCACAGCCTATCACGAGGGCGGCCAGGTAAGCATTGAACTCGTTGATGATGGCGGCGGGCTGAACTTCGATCGCATTAAAGCCAAGGCCATTGAAAAGGGGCTGATCAGTACTGACGAAGCAGTCAAAATGCCAGAACGTGAAGTTGGCAATCTTATTTTCCTGCCTGGCTTCTCCACGGCCGAAAAGGTTTCCAACGTCTCAGGGCGCGGTGTCGGAATGGACGTTGTCCGCACCAACATCGAAAAAATTGGTGGCACGGTAGATTTACAGAGCCAGACGGGCAAGGGCACTACAATCAAGATCAAGATTCCGCTGACACTGGCGATCGTACCGGCGTTGATCGTGACTGCTGATGGGGATCGTTACGCCATTCCTCAAGTCAACTTGCTGGAATTGGTTCGACTGGAAGACCAGATCAACAAACCGTCGGTCGAGTGGATTCAGGGTGCCCCAGTCTATCGTCTACGTGGCCAACTGTTGCCACTGGTCTCACTGCGAGATCAATTGGGTCTGGCAGTTACTGGACTGACAGGCGATCAAGAGAGTTTGAACATCGTGGTCCTGAAGGCGGATGACCGACAATTCGGACTGATCGTTGATCGCATTAATGACTCTGAGGAAATCGTTGTCAAGCCACTGGGCAAACAACTGAAGGATGTTCCGATCTATTCTGGCACAACCATCATGGGTGATGGTCGAGTAGCCTTGATTTTGGACGTGATCGGCTTGGCTCATTCGGCGAAGGTCATTTCTGGCAGTAAAGATCGAGGTTCGGCTGAATCTCACGAGTCCACCAATAGCCGGCACACTTCGCGGCAATCTTTACTTATCCTATCCGCCGGACATGACCGAAGATTCGCATTGCCGCTCAGCCAAGTAACGCGTCTTGAGAAGGTGACAGCCAAGTCGATTGAGCATTCTCGTAATCGTGAAGTAGTCCAATATCGCGGTGAAATCATGCCGCTGGTTCGATTAAGTGACACGATGGGCGTTGCCTCCACTTCCCACGAGTTGGATATTTTGGATGTAGTGGTGTATACGCAGAATGACCGCAGCGTCGGACTGATCGTCGATCGCATCTTGGACATTGTCGAAAGCGATATCGCCGACAGCGAAAGACCTTTTGACAGCACCGATTCCGTCGATAGCCGGCAGAAGTCGATAGTGATTCAAGATCATGTAACCGACTTGTTGGATTTACCAACGCTTGTCAGAGAAATGTAGAAACCATGAGTACAACCAAGCAACTTTGCACATTCAAGCTGGGCAATCAGTCTTATGCAGTCGATGCACTGACGGTACAAGAATTGATTCGTCAGCAACCCATGACGCGAGTTCCCAAGGCACCATCTTCTGTTCGCGGATTGATAAACCTGCGTGGTCAAATCGTTACAGCTATTGACCTACGAAACAGACTCGGCACTCGACCCATGCAAGGTGACTGTAGGCCGATGAACGTGGTCATTCGCGGTGACGATGGGGCAGTTAGCTTGCTAGTGGATCAAATTGGCGATGTTATCGAAGTGGACGAATCGAACTTCGAAGAGTCGCCAGATACGCTCAGCAGCACTGAACGGGAACTGATCCTTGGTGCATATAAGCTGGAGGATCGATTACTGTTATTACTTGACTGGCAGGAGGCTGTGTTATTAGCAGAGAAATATTGAAATCCCGAGAAAACGCCCCTGCTTAAATAGTATCCCAAACATTGAACCCAATCCCATTCATCACTCTCAAACAGGTAGTCATCGGCCATGAATCTTAAGTCTTTTTTCGAATTCAAATCAGTTCGATCGAAGCTGATAGCCAGCTTTTTAGCGGCCTCCGCAATTCCTCTGCTGGTCGTCAGTGTTATCGCCTATCGCAATAACAGTCAACAAGCCATCTCTGGGTCTGCAACAACCTTGCAGGAAAAATCCACTCAGACGCTCGACAAGATCTACCGTAACTTGTTTGAGCGTTATGGAGATGTTCAAGCTTTTGCTTTCAACGAAAAGGCTCAGGGCTCTGCCGAAGAACTGACGTCGGCTTTGGACTTTTACACCAAGACCTACGGCTGCTATGACCTGATGATTGTGGCTGACAGTGAGGGACGTATTCTTGCTGCCAACACTGTAGACTATAGCGGACAACCGCTGGATACCCAGACGCTCATTGGACGAAGCGTACGAGGCGAGGCATGGTTTGAAAACTGTATCAAGGGTGGCGTTAAGCAAGGTCAGAGTTACTACAGTGATGCGGAACAAGATAAGCTGGTAGCCGAAGTATTGCCCAATGCTGGGCTGACACTCAACTTCTCCGCACCCGTTTTTGATGCTTCTGGCCGTCCCGTTCGTGTTTGGTCCAATCGCGCGTCGTTCCAGCGCACCGCCGGTCAGATTCTGGATGAGACTCGCAAACTGGCAAATGACAACGGTCAGACTTTAGAAGCGCAACTGATCAGCCGTAGTGGCTTAGTCTTAAACGATGCCGATCAATCTTCAGTGTTCAAGGCAAATCTTGCAGAAGGCGGGCTTCAGTGTGCTCGCGCGACCACCCTTGGCAAGAGTGGATTTACCATTGAAAAGAACCTGCAAAGCGGTGTGAATCAAGTGAATGGATACGCATCTTCTGAGGGAGCACTGGGATTCCCAGGTTATGGCTGGGGGGTACTGATTAGACAAGATTACTCGATTGCCAATAGTGTCGCGGTCTCATTACGAAACAGTCTTCTTCTGATCGGCTCGATGGCTATCGCGATTGCAGCGGCCGGAGGAATCTGGTTGGCCGGGCAAGTCAGCAAGCCACTTGTACAAGTCACTGATGTGCTCAGCAAGCTGGCGACAGGAGATCTATCCCAAAAGGTTCAGCATAGCGGTCAAGACGAGGTCGGTCAGTTGGCTCAAGCACTGAATCAAACTGTAGAAGAAATGTCGAATGCCCTTCAAACCGATCAAGCTGATTGGGGTGAGTTGCGTGCACGAACCGAAATCATGAATATGACGAACGTTGTGTCAGTAACAGACTTGCGCGGCGACATCATCGAATGCAGTGACAAGTTCTGCGAGATTTCTCAGTACAGTCGTGAAGAAGCTATCGGGCAGCCCCACAGTTTGACTCGACATCCTGATATGCCTAAAGAACTCTTTAAAGAAATGTGGGCTACTATTGGCAAAGGCAAGACCTTCCGGGGTATCATCAAGAACCGTAAGAAGAACGGCAAGCCCTATTACGTAGATGCTGTAATCGCTCCGATCATGGACAAGAACGGCAAACCTCGCAAATATTTGGGGGTTCAATACGACATCACTGAGAATGAGATCGAGAGACAGAATGCTCGCGGTGTTGTAGACGCCATCGACAAGGTCTTTGCATACATTGAATTCGACCCAAGCGGCAAGATACTATCTGCCAATGAGAATTTCCTCTCAGCCATGGGCTATCGGAAAGAAGAAGTCGTCGGGCAGCACCACCGTATGTTTGCCGATGCAAATTTTGCTAACTCGCGAGAGTATCAGCAGTTCTGGGAAGACCTTCGCAGCGGCAAGTCATTCTCCGGCATCTTTTCTCGCATAGGCAAGAATGGCAAGACGGTTTGGATCCAAGCTGCTTATGGGCCGGTGAAAGATGAAGCGGGCCGCGTATGCAAGGTGATTAAGATCGCAATGGATATCACGCAAGCCGAGACTGCTAATATCGATCTGAAAACCAAAGTTGGCCAGATTCTTCAAGTAGTTCAAGCCGCTTCTCAGGGCGACTTAACGAACGATGTACCGGTCAGCGGCCAGGATCCGATCGGGCAATTGGGAGATGGGCTATGTACGTTCTTTTCGAACCTGCGAACGAATATCGCTACCATCGGAGAAAACGCTACCGCCTTGGCCGGCGCTTCAGAAGAGTTGTCTGCTGTGAGCTCTCAAATGAGCGCCAACGCGACACAAACCGCTTCGCAAGCCATGATTGTTTCGACAGCGACCGAAGAGGTGAATGCGAATGTGGCCGTCGTTTCAACCGGCGTAGAAGAACTGAACGCTGCGATTCGAGAAATCGCTAAGAACGCTTCGGATGCCGCTCGCGTTTCCCAACAAGCAGTTACCATCGCTGCAGAAACCAATAGCACGATCTCCAAATTGGGCGAAAGCTCGACGGAAATCGGTAAGGTCGTCAAGGTCATCACTTCGATTGCCGAACAAACTAACCTGCTGGCACTCAACGCCACTATTGAGGCAGCTCGTGCCGGTGAAGCTGGTAAAGGGTTCGCCGTGGTTGCCAATGAAGTCAAAGAACTGGCCAAAGAAACTGCCAAAGCCACTGAGGATATCAGTCGTAAGATCGAGACGATCCAGTCCGATACCAACGGGGCCATCGAGGCCATTCAGCAGATCAGCGAGGTAATCAATCAGATCAACGACATCTCCAATACGATAGCCAGTGCCGTCGAAGAGCAGACGGCAACAGCCAACGAGATGGGACGTAACGTTTCCGAGGCTGCTCGTGGGTCGGCTGAGATTGCACAGAATATTACCTCGGTAGCCGATGCAACGCAGTCTACGACCGAAGGTGCTAATAACTCGATGCAAGCAGCTTCAGAGCTGAGTCGGATGGCGGCAGAGTTGCAACGGTTGGTTGCTCAATTCAAATACCATCGCGATTCAGCAAGCACGCGGCGCAGTGCAGTGGCCCCCACCTTTGACCTGCCAAGCACAGGTGTGCATCAGCGAGTATAACTAGCTCTGGAACCGTTTGACGCCGATTGTTGTGCAGGGCGGATGGTTTCTCCATCCGCCCTCTCATTTATCGGTGATGATCATTCATCACAAATCAAGACTCTTTGAGTCTACAGTTCGGCCAAAAACTTCAGCAGGTCAGTTGAGGTGACGATGCCTACCAAATTTTCTCCGTCGACTACTGGCAAAGCGTGAAAATTGGCTTCGGCTAGGATTCGAGCGGCGTCGCGCACAGTGGCTGAGCTGGAAATCGACCTGGGATTGGCCACCATGATGTCTGCCAACTTGTAAGTGTGGTCCAGGATGGTATCCAGTTGCTTGCCGTCCTGATTGCCGAACTCGCCAAACGATACGCGTAGCAAATCAGACCAACTAACAATTCCAACTAACTTCTGCCCGCTGATGACTGGCACATGATGCACCTTGTGTTCGTCAAAGATCTTCCGCACTTTGGAAACTGGATCGTTGACGTGGACTGTACTCGGCGAAGTAGTGACTAGCTGGCCGATGGGTTCGTTCTTCTTCATGCTTTGCTTTCCTCGTTGATTCCTGCTGTGCGAAGTCGACCCGCATCCAAGGCAGACATAACTAAGTTGCCGCCTGAATACGGGATAAGTGTGTCCAGTTTAATGGTCCTGAATCGGCCTGCCAAGAGCTGTCTAGCTGGTAGACCGATGGAACAGGGTTTCTCGTAGCTCAGGTGACTGAAACTGGTACAATACCCGGTTTGAATCTCTCTTATGGTCCATGCAGACTATGAATGCCGATTTCCAACCTCCCATTCAGCTTAGCGGCCCTTCGGCACCACGCTACTTGGTGGCCTTTGGTACCAAGCGGATCGCACACTATTTCACCGATGTCTTGATCATCGGTGGCGGGCTGGCCGGACTGCGCGCCGCATTAGCGATCGACAAGAGCCTGGAAACTGTAGTTGTTTCGAAAGGTCCTTTGCAGGAAAGCAATAGCAGCTACGCTCAAGGGGGTATCGCCAGCGTCTGGGATCCCGAGGATCGTTTTGAGGATCATGTGAGCGATACGCTGACGGCCGGGGCCAACTTCTGTGATCCGGCAGTGGTTGAAATGGTAGTTCGCGAAGCGCCGGGTCATATCAATCAACTGATTCAGTGGGGCACTCAGTTCGACAACCATCAAGGGCAATTGATGCTGGGCCAAGAAGGCGGCCATAGTCGTCAGCGAATTCTGCATGCCTTGGGAGACGCCACTGGCAAAGAGATCATGCGAGCGGTCATCCAGCGCACTAGGCAAAGCCCCAATATCAATATTTGTGAGCAAGCTTTCACGATCGACCTTCTAACCGATCACCAGCGATGTTGTGGTGCCATCATCGCCCGAGCAGGCTCGCCACCGCTGCTGTTGTGGGATCGTGAGACGATTCTTTGTACAGGTGGATGTGGTCAAGTATATCGCGAGACAACCAATCCGCGGGTTGCTACCGGTGATGGTCATGCGCTGGCCTACCGCGCCGGGGCTCGCCTGCGAGACATGGAGTTCATGCAATTTCACCCAACAGTGCTTTATATCGCAGGCAGTTCGAGAACTTTGGTGACGGAGGCGATCCGCGGTGCAGGCGCGCATTTAGTGGACTGCAATCAGTATCGGTTTATGCCAGATTACGATTCACGATTAGAACTAGCCCCGCGCGACGTGGTCAGTCAATCGATCGTTTCTCAAATGGGAAAGACGCAGCATCCTTGCGTCTACCTCTCGTTGAAGCACTTGTCTGCTGAAAAAGTCCACAGCGAGTTTCCTGGCTTTACGGCGGCATGCAAAAAATTCGGATTGGAACCCTCCATCGATTTGATTCCGGTTCGACCAGGCGCTCACTATATGATCGGTGGCGTAGAAGTGGACTGCGAAGGGCGGTCTAGCCTGAAAGGCCTTTGGGCTGCCGGCGAAGTGACCAGTTCGGGCTTGCATGGAGCGAATCGATTGGCATCCAATAGCCTTCTGGAAGGATTGGTCTATGGAGCCCGCGCCGGCCAGGCCGTCAGCGGCCAGTTGATCGCCGCACCGGACAGCCGTCCTTTGCAATTGCCTAAAATCAGTTCCAATCGGCCATCAAACGCCAATCAACTGGATGTTGCCGACATCCGCAATTCCGTTCAAAGTTTGATGTGGCGATGGGTTGGTGTTCAGCGAAGCGACAAAAAACTTGCCGAAGCCCTTGACGAACTGCGCACTTACTCACGCTATGTTTTGCCCCATGTTTTTGAGCATGAACAGGGATGGGAATTGCAAAATCTGTTGACCACCGCCCTTCTGATGGCCGAGGCGGCTTGGGAGCGGAAAGAATCGCGAGGTGTGCATCTGCGAATTGACTTCCCAGAACTCAGCCAACAGTGGCATCGCCATTTGTATTTTCAACGCGCGGATGCTTGACTTGGCAGTTTGTCGATTTTGAACAAGCCAATTTCCTAAAAAGACTTTTGCCCTGCGCCGGCCCACCACTGGGGCGTGAACGGCACGGTTTTTTTGTGCCTAGCCTCCGCCATCTGAACTCCTTGATATAATATGTCGTCGCGAGCAGTTTAATTCAAACCATTTCACCTGAAGGATCAAAGTCATGAGACACCGTATCGCAGCCATTCTAATTTGTAGCGGAGTACTCCTGGGAGCTAACCTGAACGCCTTTGCACAGGAGCCAGCCAAGGCTGCGGCTGAAGAAAAGAAGGCACCTGTTAAAATTGAACTAGCCGGGGGGGCCCTGGTACTGACCGCACCAGCCCAGTGGAAACAGGTGCAGCCGCGATTTCCTCAAATGGTTCAGTACGAATTTAATGCCCCCGCAGACGCGAAAGGTGAAGCCCCGGTGCGCATCACTGTCATGATCTCTGGTGGCGGACTGGAAGGCAACCTGGCTCGATGGTACGGGCAGTTTACCCAGCCCGACGGTAAAGCCACCCAGGACATCGCCCA
>DAIRSD010000214.1:0-7656 GCA_036804625.1 Aureliella sp.
GTCAACCCGATTCTTCTCGTTGAGCCACCAATATTTTTTAGGCTCACTCCTGTTTTCCAGCGCAGTCGTCCGGGTCAAGAGTTGCTGGCCGATGCTTTAGCGACACGGGGGCTGACCAGAAAACGCTCAGTGGGTGAAGATCGATGCGAAATCCAGAAAAACGCTGAGCCCATATCGGATGGTTTCAGGGGCGAAGCCATCCGATACAGGCTCACAATGTTGGCATTGATTCAGAAGTTGCCAACGTTCATGCCTGGACCACATACGGTCGCGTTGCATGAAACGCCAAGCGATACTCTATTCCTGTGCGGTGCTTGCGTTCGAGTCATCCTCATGGTGATTTCGCTGAATTGCGTCGTAAACCTCGCGTCGATGCACGGGCACCTCCCGAGGCGCTTCGACGCCAAGGCGGACTTTGTCGCCGCGAATCTCCACAACAACGATAGTGATATCATTGTTGATGACGATGCTCTCGTTTTTCTTTCTTGAGAGTACTAACATGAGTGACCCTTCCTTTGGTTTAATCCTGCGACATCCGACACGCCTGGTGGGGGATATCAAGCCGCAACCCGGGTGATTGCGGTCTCCTAGCCAGACTACTATCCTGGCTTTCTGATATATTCACTCTACGCACAATGTTGGCTGAGTCAAGAAATCAAGGGGCTCTATCCCCACTTTTTGCAAATATTTTGTATATCGCGCTCCACAAACGACCAAAATTCCATTAAATTCGGCGTTTTCGGAACACCTTTCGCCAATGACCAGCATGGGTGGTTCCAACTTTGGCACCTGCTACTTCGGAATCGAAACTGGCTGGCGATGTCGCAAACCCAATCTACATCAGCTCTCCAGGGAATGGCAAAAATCCACCATACATTAGTCGAGGTGGTCGTATGCGTCGTGCTAGCCTTTGTCTGCGTGGGCGGCACTCCGCCAGGAATCAACGAATCCCACTACTTACCCACAGCAACGCACCTTGCAGATCCGACCTTCGCCAGCGGCGGGGACCTGTTCCTAAGTTCACACGACTCCCATTTCCTAGCGACTAAATTGGCAGGAAAGGCTAGTTCCTATCTCAGTTTGCCAGCGGTCGCATGGCTCGGGCGAGTTTTTGCTTGGACTTTTATGGCGTTCGCCTGGCTCCGGCTGGCAAAAGTACTCGGCTTGCCTGGGTTGGTTCGCCCAGTTGCCTTTGCCGGATGGTTCTTGATTAATCACTATGGGAATTGGGCTGGTGAGTGGTTTCTTGGTGGATTCGAAGCCAAAGTGATCGCTTACCCGCTGGCGATCCTGGGCCTAGCGGCAATCCTAGAAAATCGGTGGAACTTGGGTTGGATCTGGCTGGGTGCGTCCGTAGCTTGGCACCCAGTGGTTGGCGTGTGGGTTAGTGTCACCGCAGCGGGGCTTTGGTTCATGGATTCCAACCGTTGGCTGCGTCTCAGGCAGCAGGGTTTGGCGATGGCGATTGCAATGGTGATCAGCCTAGTGGGCGTGCTGCCTGCGCTTGGCGGCCTAGGGGGAAGCGATATTCAGGACTCGGTTTCGGCAGCACAAGTGCATGTTTTTTTGCGATTATCACATCACTTGTTGCCTCGCAGTTTCTCCATGCAGCATCACCTGAACGGAGCCTTATTGCTAGGGCTTCTGGCAGTAGCCACGGTCGTATATCGACGATACGGTCAGTCCCAGGATCACGCTAAGGCAACAGGCGGTTTGTTGATCGTAGCATGGGGGGCCGTGGGGCTGACCATGATTGGGATTCTGATCGATGTGGCCATGAGGATTGGTTTTCCGCAAATTCTAGCAGCCAAGCTACTCAGATTTTACTGGTTCCGTTGGGCGGACGTTATCGTTCCGCTGGCCATTTCCGTGATTGGCTTTGGTTGGCTTGGACGCACTGTAAGGTCAGAGGGCAAGCCGAACATGCACGACATTACGCTTCGCGGCACGCTCTATCTAGCTCTAGCTTGGATCATGGCATGTGGATTCGTTTTTGGACATTGGAAGCGTTACGGGGACATTCATGTTCCGCCTGCAGATCAACTGATGATGCAATCTTTGGGACCCTATTGGGTGTCTTGGGATGATCTCTCGGAAGTATCCGTTGACTTCGATGGATCTGTGGCTGCCTCATGGCTGCCTTCAGAGACTTTGCTTCCACAGAGGTACGTAGACTGGTTGGCCGTTTGCCGGTGGATTCAAGAAAATACTCCTGCCGATTCTCTATGGTTGACTCCACCCTATCAACAGACATTTAAGTGGTATGCTGGTCGCGCCGAGGTGGTCTGCTGGAAAGACGTACCACAAGATAATGCTGCGATCATTCAGTGGTATCGCCGACTGCAGCGATGCAAACTGCCCAGACAGTCAGACGGAAAGCCGCGTGGCTGGAATACCGATGAACTGATCGATTTGGCACGAGAGTATCGATTCCAATGGATATTGGTCGATCGCACCTATCAGGATCAGCCGCCGCTTCTGGAGAGCAAGTATCCACTGCTGGTCGATAACAGATCGTTTGCCGTGTTCTACATTTCTCCACGATTGCTTGAGTCCAGTGACAGGACCACTAAGAACGCCGAGGTGTCTGATGATTCTCCATCGCATTAGTTGCTGGCCCCTTTTTTTTGCGTCTAATTTCAACCTATTGAAAATCTGGGCTCAACTCGGTCGCCAATGTCTGACCGTTATCGCCCTGTTTTGCTTACATGGGTCGGTGCCCGCGCCGGTACGCAGTTCGGATACGCCAACGGATGAGCGTTATGCCGATTACTTTGTTGCCTCGCCCAGTGATCCGGCTGAAACGGTTTGGGTCGATCGACTCTACGAAGCGATGAGCCATGAACAACGCATCGGTCAGTTGTTGATGATTCGCGCTCACTCGGATCGCGGCGAAGATCACGAACGCCAAGTCCGTCAGACGGTCGAACAATTTCAAGTGGGTGGTCTGTGCTTTTTTCAGGGCACTGCCAAGCGACAGGCTGAATTGACTGGCCAGTACCAACGACTTTCACCCAAAGTGCCGTTATTAGTCGCCATGGATGCGGAATGGGGACTGGGCATGCGACTGACTCACGATACGCTGTCGTATCCAAGATCGCTAACTCTGGGAGCAATATCTGGCGAAGACCTGATCTACCAAATGGGGCGAGATATCGGCAGGCAATGTCGACGATTGGGGGTGCATGTCAATTTCGCGCCGGTGCTGGATGTGAACAACAATCCAAAGAATCCAGTGATCAATGATCGATCGTTTGGAGAAGACCCGCAGAATGTCGCTAGAAAAGCTGCTGCGTACATTCGTGGATTGCAAGACGAGCGAGTGTTGGCTTGCGGAAAACATTTTCCGGGTCATGGCGACACCGATGTCGATTCTCACCACGACTTGCCAGTGATTCGCCACGACCGTCAAAGGCTGGATGCCATCGAAATTTCACCTTTTCGGTCAGTGATCGATCGCGGTCTGGGCTCCATCATGGTCGCTCATTTGAGTGTCCCCTCCTTGGACGACACTCCGAACCGACCAACGACGCTAAGCCGCAAAGTGGTGGACGGAATCCTTCGCTCCGAATTGAAATTTAACGGCTTGATCTTCACGGATGCCCTGGAGATGAAAGGCGTCACCAAGCATTTTGGTTCCGGAAGGGCTGAGGTCGAAGCGTTCGGGGCTGGCAACGATGTGCTTCTGCTTCCAGAGAACGTTCAGGCGTCGGTACACGCCCTAAGCCAAGCGATTCGCCAGGGCGTCATCCCTGCGCAGCGACTGGAAGACTCAGTCAAAAGGATCTTGCGAGTCAAATACCGCCTGGGGCTGCTTAAAGGCGTCCAAGTTGAAGTTGCTGGGCTGCCTGAGGATCTGAATCGTCCAGAGTCGCTTGCACTGCGTCGTGACTTGCTTAGAGAGTCGTTAGTGCTAGTTCGGGACGATGGCAATCAACTGGCGATAGTGAGAGACCAAAACGCAACAAGCGGCACATCCTCTGGCTCGGTTTCGTCTCTTGTTGTCACACTGGCCATAGGAGCAAAACCTGTCCCTGAAAACGTCCCGCCGGAGCAAACAGAAAACGCCAATGACCAGACTTCAATTGCTCGTCCGTCTATTCAAGAGTCACCATTGGATCAGGGCACAGATGGTACTTCACCGCTGTCGGTCCGCGCAGCAACTAGTTTCCAACGCGCCGTCTCACAACGAATCACGGCAAATCATTTCAATATGCCCAAAGACGCGCCCAGGGAGATCTGGGAGGAATTGGAAGCCCGGCTGGCAAATGCCAAACTGATCGTGGTCTGTTTTCACGATCTAAGTCGATCGGCCAAGGCGAACTTTGGGATCTCTTTGCAGGACATTGAAAACGTCCAGCGGATTGGAAAGTCCCGTCCCGTTGCGGTGGTACACTTTGGCAGTCCTTACGCACTGAAGCACTACGACGGCCTGACGACTGTGGTGCAAGCCTTCGAAGAAAGCGATGATGCGCAGCACTTGGCTGCTCAAGCGCTGTGCGGAACAATTCCTTTTCGTGGCAAGCTACCCATCACCGCCTCGCCGCAGGCACAGTATGGAGCGGGCTTGCAGCCCTAACAGATACAGTAGCATCGCCAATCGAACACGATAAAGTTTGCTCGGGGCTGCTGCGGTCGATCCCCAGTCAGCTCCAATAGTGCTTAGCCAGCCGCTGCTTTAGTTCGTGAATAGTTAGCATATGTTGGCTGCGTTAGTCGTGAGCAACTGGGCGTTGTTCGGTTTTCCTATTCGCCTATCGCATTGGCTCTTGAGCTCATCCCACAGACGGGTATGCTAAAACGTGAGTTTGTTTATGCGATTCGAATCGATTTGGAGAAAGATACCATCGTGCAATCCGACAGACTATCGCTGAACATTGAAGTCCCGATTCTCTTTATTGCTGGGGGAGTCCTATTGCTGATCGCGCGATTCCCATCGATCCCGGCACCATCCTGGTTGAACGATGACAATAGGACAAAATGAGTAGCCAGATCCAATTCATGCAGCATTTTTTTAAGTCACCTATGCTCAAGATGTTTAGTCATTCTCGAAGTTGGAATCACCAAGCGATCTTTTTGCTAGTCCTGGCAGCGTTGTTTGATCAACTCTCCCAAGCACAGACGCCTGCCCTTTGGCCCCCCGCTGCTCAGCCAGGACCGTTGGGCGCTCTGGTCAATCCGTTGATAGGTACTGGCGGAATCACATTTTTGTGTGGGAACAACTTTCCGGGAGCCACCGCGCCTTTTGGTATGGTTCGGCTGAGCCCAGATACGATCACGGATCGCGGGGGCAAGGCGTCTAACATGTCAGGTTACTTCTATGGTGACCAAAAGATTTTGGGATTCAGCCACACACGATTGGTGGGCACCGGAGCCATCGATGGCGGGAATTTTTTAGTGGTACCCGCGACGACCCCTTTGACGCAGGACGATCTGACTTCAACCTGGGCTTTTCAGTTTTCCCACGAACAAGAAACTGCTTTTCCGGGCTATTATGGGGTATGGTTACCTGAAACGCAGGTCTTGGCCGAACTTACCGCCAGCAAGCGGGTTGGCGTGCATCGCTATACCTTCACTTCAGGACAGACACCTTATCTGCGTTTGAATATTTGTAGTGCGCTGGGCAAAGGACGGTGTACAGAAGGGCTAGTTGCTATCTCGAAAGACGGTCGCGAACTGCACGGCTGTGCCCGGACCTTCGGTAGCTTCTCGTCGCGATTTGGTGGATCCAAAGTCTATTTCGCAGCAAGACTGGATCGTCCCGTGGCGCAAAGCCGTCTTTGGTCAGCCGATCAACTGTTGGACAAAAGTCAATCTACTTCCGGTGACCAGATTGGAGTTGAACTACAGTTCGATCAGTCAGATCAATCACAGTCCATTGAGTTGCAATTGGCTATTTCCTACGTGAGTATAGAAAACGCCTACGAAAATTTGAATTCTGAAGTAGCCGATCAGAGTTTTGATCAAGTCTTGCAGCAGGCCGTTGCGGATTGGGAGAGCAAGCTGGGACTGGTTACTATTGAAGGCGGTGATGCGTTCGAGCAAACATGTTTCTACACGGCGCTTTACCGCAGCATGAATATGCCAACCACGTTTAGTGACGTGAATGGTCAGTACCATGGTTTTGACAAACAGGTTCACCAGGCAAACGATTTTGTCTACTACACCGACATGTCTTTGTGGGACACCTTTCGAACCACACATCCGTTGTACACTTTGTTGTTGCCCGGCTATCAACGCGATATGGTAGTGTCGCTGGTTGAAATGTCGCGTCAAGGCGGATACTTGCCCAGATGGCCGTCAGGCAGCGGCTATACCAATTCGATGTTCGGAACACCAGCGGATTTAGTGATTGCGGAGACCTACTTGAAAGGCATACGTGATTTTGACGTTGAAACCGCTTATGAAAAAATACTCAGCACGGCTCTGCGACCAACCCCTGCGGGTGCTCCCTTCTCAGGCCGCGAGGGTATCGATCCTTACATTCGCTTCGGTTACTGCCCCAGCGACCTGATGAAAGAATCAGTGTCTCGCACGCTGGAATACTGTTACGCGGATTTTGCAATTGGAAAATTGGCAGAAGCTTTGGGGCATAAGCAGGATGCTGAACTTTTCCTGAAGCGCGCTCAATCTTACAAGAATCTCTGGAATCCGCAGACACAATTTTTTCATCCACGTGACTCACAAGGAGAATTTCTAAAAGACTTTCGTCCGCTGATGTTGACTTACACCGACGTCACCGGCAAGTACACTAGCGCCTATGTCGAAGGTAGTGCCATGCAGTGGCGTTGGGCCGTGCCTCATGATCCCGATGGACTAGTAGAACTGATGGGCGGTCGGGAGCGACTCGTCGAGCAGCTTCAAGAGTTCTTCGCCAAATCGACACCTGAAGTTGGAAGAATACCCAATGCTTATTACTGGCAGGGAAACCAGCCAGACCTGTTCGCAGCATTCCTGTTCAACTCAGCCGGACGCCCCGACCTGACTCAGCACTGGACCAGGTGGATACTCAGACACAAATACAGCGATGATGAGGTAGGCTTAGATGGCAACGACGACGGTGGCACGCTATCTGCCTGGTATGTATTGGCATCGCTGGGCATCTACCCGGTGGCTGGCACGGATCGTTATGAACTGACTCGCCCCCTGTGGCAACGAGCTGTGATTCGGTTGGGCGATCGCCCGCTAGTGATCACTCAAGAAACCGGCTCGTCATCGCAGCCAGGTAGCTTGCAGGATTCAAAAGCCGCTGGAGGTTCAGCACCAAGCGTGCTTCCAGCATTGCATGCGGAACTCAACGGTCAAATACTACAAGGAACGCAGATCTCACATCGCCAGTTGCTCTCAGGCGGCGAGCTGCGATTTCTCACCACATCGCAGTAGCCCACTTGGGCGAGCGGCAGTACGGAGCAGGCTGTAGGCTTCACTCCCCACTCCCCATTCCCTACTCACCACTCCCTACTCACCTTCTTCCCCGTCTTCGCAGGGAAGTGGAAAATAGATCGTCCACTGCGCTGTCGATTACGGCTGAATAAGCAGCGCTTTTACGCGATTGACGGTTCATCAGCGATTGGCCAACTGGCTGGAGGAGTAGCAGGCTGCTTGAAATCTAAAGGCAATGAGTCCAAAATGGATCAGGTTTCACCAGGAGGGTAC
>DAIRSD010000215.1:0-7628 GCA_036804625.1 Aureliella sp.
CCAGATCTACACGCATTTATCCACAGCCAACCTGCGCGAAGCCTATCTCAAGGCACACCCACGCGCTTAGCCAGTGTAGTGGTTAGCTACTGCGAACCAAACTGAAGGCATCTTAAACTTATGAAAACTGCTTCTGTTGATTGATAATGGATCGCGGAGCGAAGGGCAACGCTGTATTCGAATTGGATCGCGGAGCGATCCGCAACTATGGGACAGTGATATTGGTTAGCGATTTGGTCAGATTGTTGCGTACTGCAAGGATATCGGATACCAGGACCACTCCGCTCTTGTCGATATCCGATCGGCTGCCAGCGCTAGTGGGCAAGGTTAAATCGGATCGCACAGCCAAAATGTCATTGACCAGTATCGTAAAAGTACCGCCAGACTCACCCGTCGATTCGCCCATAAGATGTCCAAGGTAGTATACCTCGGGAGATGTCAGACCGGTGTTTGTATTTGCCTTCAAGGTAATCCTCAGCCAGCGATTGACAATGCTACCGTTTGGCCACTGGATGAGCACGCGACTGGTCTGCCCTGAAAGAGCTGTCACACTAACAGAGGATGGAACTGGAGCTGGTGACCAATTGCCCGGTGTATTTGCGCCAAGATCAAATACTTCAGGCGGGCTATTTTGAAACTGAAAATCGGCTGCGGTTAGGCCAGCGGCATTGCCCAAATGGTCGATGTCGAAGGCGATTCCATTGATGCCATGAGAACTGTTGATCAAATTAGCTAGAGTTAACGTTTGAGGAGTCAATGTCTGCTTGGCCAGAACTGCGCTAGTGTCCAGTGCGTTCCACTGCATAGGGCCAGGTCCCGTCCAGCCACTGTGGTAGGCATACCTGGCGACAACCGAAGCGGGCTGTGTTGGCGTTGATTGATTGCCCACCAAGAATCGAAATGTTGCATCGGTAGACTTAAATCCATGAGTATTATGGGTACCGCTGGCTCTAACGGTAATGTCATAAACTCCTGGCTTGGTGAGTCCCCAGTTAAAGTGTGTGTGAGCCGGCAGAACGAAACTGTTGGAACCCGCTGGTACGTTGGGTGCGTTGGTTATCGTAGGGTTGAAGGTTGACATGTAGATTGTGCTGCCCACCCACATCGAGAAATGTCCGCCTGGTGGCATTTGAGCGCCCATCAACTGAACCGTGATCCTTGAATTCTGCCACTGCGACAAATTTAGTTGCGGTGGCGAAGTTGTACCTAGGTCCCAAGACCAGCCCATGAATGGAGCATTGTTAAGGTTACCATTCGAAGGCAAGTAATGAAGTGGACCGGTTCCAACACCAGTTACATTTGCGTTGCCGGGAAAGGGTGGCCCATCAAAACGCGAATGGTCTGGCACGCGAGCAGACAGTTGCTCCGGAAGATACAGACCGCCCAGATCTCCAATGGAACCGCCCTCGGAAGTTGCGTCGCCTGGCGCCCATCGCCATTTCAACTGCTGGTCTTCGTACAAAACACCGATATCCACGTGACCATCGGCGATAATCTGGCAAAACGCACTTCCAGACAGGAAAGAAATCACTGATGATAACACACAGGCAAACACGATCGCCCGAACCCTGCCTCTCCTTATTCCGAAAAGTGAACTCGAAGTGTGTCTCTCTGTCCAGTTGCCGATGGCCATGACTATTCAGTCCGAAAAATGAAATGTGCGAACTATTGATGCCCGATTAACCATACGGTCCGCCACTTGCAATACTTGTGCAATAACTCTAAGATAGTATCAAAGGATGACAAGAAGTCAAGTTGCTTGTACATTGAAAGTGCAATAACGACCGTCTAGATGGCGGAGAATTGAGGAAGCATGAAAACGGGTCGTAACAGCTTGAGAGGTTTCACGCTGGTTGAACTGCTGACGGTAATCGCCATCATTGGGATCTTGGTGGGCCTGTTATTGCCTGCTGTTCAATCGGCCCGCGAAGCTGCGCGTCGGATGCAGTGTGCGAACAACCTGAAGCAGATCGGACTAGGGTTACACAACTATCATTCAGCCTTTGGTGTGTTCCCATTTTCTTCAACTTCGGCATCGGGCGACGCTACTCAATGTGGCAATGGCTTGTTTAGCTGGCTTGCAATGATCTTGCCGCACATCGAACAGCCTGCGGTGTACGATCGCATCGATTTTTCGCGCGGAATGGCAGGCAACTGCGCATTGGCTTCCTCTTCAAGTCATCGCCAGATACGGATCGATGCCAATCATCCCAACGCTTTGGCAGCGGGGACTCTGATAGCAACGTTTCTGTGTCCTTCGGATATTCTGGTTCGAAACAACGACCTGGGTACGGCCTCTTCGGCCCCCGGTAGCTATGCGGGCAGTATTGGTTGGCCGATGGGCTCGTCGTTGCCTGGAGGAGAGGCACCGCTAGCCAAGCACAACGGATTTATGGGATTGGTCAATCCACGCAAAGAGGTACCGTGGCATCAAACAGAGATTCGTGCAAGTGATTTCACTGACGGACTATCCAATACTTCGGCGGTCGCCGAGCGGCTAATGCAAAGTCTTACGCCCAGTGACACTGGATTTGGCTACGAGACCTACGAAGTCAATTCCAATACGCCACAGGCTCTGCTGTCCTACTGTGGAGCGACCGCAGGTCGCTCTCGTGATCTTGCTGCATGGATCAATTTTTGTAATGACGTTGCCGAACCTGACCCGACCTATTCGAAACCTCATGGACGCGCCTGGATATCGGGTTGGGCGTTGGCAGCTAACACATACATGCACGTATATCCACCTGGAAATACTAGCCGCAACTGTCACATTTATGGTGGCGAGCATACCGGCGAGAATATCGTCACTGCCAGCAGTCGACATGGCAAAGGCGCCCATGTCTTAATGGGCGATGGACGAGTCACCTATGTTGGAAGCGACATTGCTCCCCTGGTTTGGTGGTCGATCGGCAGCCGCAACGGCGGCGAAGTGGAGCAATTGCCTTAAGCCAATTCTGCTGGTGAACACTCGTGCAACAACAGAAGGCTCAACGAGTCTCGACCACAGCCTCCGGGTGTAGTTCAGTCACCGTTGCGTAGCGTGATCGATAACGGAAACTTTATGAACTGTCGACAGATTTCCTGTACAGATCGAATCGATCAGTTTTTGAGTGTTTTGTTGGCTACAATAACAGCCGCTCTAGTCGGATGTCAAGCTCAAGACAGTCAGTATCAGTCGGTAGCGCCATCGCAGGCCACCGCTCAACTGAAGAAACTTTTTCCCGGTTGGTCTGACCAAGCCAACTTGATTCGGTCTGGATCGCATGTCGAAAGCGGTTCACAGTACTGGGTACTGGTTTCGCCAAAGCGTCCAATCAAGCCGCCTGCGAGTCTGAAAGCTGTGGGGCCTAACGAATGCCCTGCATCGGCGATTTTTTCCTACGCACAGGCCTCGGGGGCTCGGGAAATTCTCACAGGACAACCGTTCCAGCTTGGCTCGCAAACCACATCTGGCCAGCTTTGGCAGTGGCAGAGCGGTCAAGCGAACGTGCGTTGGCGCAGCGCGCCCACAGTCGCTGGAGAGCAATTGATCGTTATCGAGCTAATTGCGAAAAGTCCCTAAAATCGCTTACGGACCTAATCCTCTTTTGCAATCCATCACATTGCGGTGGACGTCCCTCAAGATTTGACTGGCTGTGCAAAAAGTCTAATGGCTGAAGCCAAGTCCCCTACCCTGAAATCAGTTTTCTCCACAAGTTTTTATTGTTTTGCAGGGACTATTGACAATCTAGCAGAGTCAGATAATCTATTGCAATCAGTATGCAGATGGCAGTTGTATGTGTTGTGCAGGCTAGTGCTTTTGCATGGCAAGTGCGATTGTACTGCGAGTGCCATCTTGGTACTGCCGCAACGTTCGATTAAGTCTAGTTCTTTGGTTCCATTTTTCATGCAGGAGAAACCCGATGAAGCGTTTGTTGAGTTACGCTGCCTTGAGTGCGGCCTTTGGTTTGTTGAGCGGACTGCAAGTAGCGGTTGCCGCTGATATTGTGTTCACTGATGGGGAAGCCGATCTTAACTTCCACTTCGATAGCACTACGAGCACTTGGCATACAGTTTTCCATGCTCATGACGAAACGACTGCAACCGGCTTGGATGAGAACTTTTTGGGGTATCCAGGAATCGTTGGCAATGAGCCAGACGAAGATTTCAATTTCGATACTCTAACAACCGAAATTGTCACCAGCACTAGCTTGAGCATCGGGTTAGATAATTTTCTGATTTCTTCCGCCGAAGGTTCGCCGATCTTTGAAGGCGTGACCGCCGACTTGGGAATCGGAACCAAGCTGCGCGAGGACTTTGGCGCTGGACAGGTCAACCAGTTTGATTCATTGAACTTAACTCTCGATGTGGCCAATTCAACGTATAACGGTAATCCGCTGGGAGCCAGTGGGCAGCATGTGGGATTGTTCAATTGGGATGCTTTTGACAATCCCGTTGCACAAATCAATAGTTCGGTTGCACTGCTGACCGCAAATTTTGGCAATTTCAATCACCATCATCGTCATTGGGGTTTTACTGCCTACGGCACCTATGATCTGGCATTTAACATCGCCGGTGTGGGTGGGCTGTACGGAGCTTCAGCCCCAACCGGTTCGTTCAATGCCACATTTAACGTTGTCCCTGAACCATCCGCTCTGTTGTTGCTAAGTCTAAGTGTCGGATATGTAGCGATCCGCAGGCAACGTAGATGATCAAACGATTAGACCAATATCTTGAATTGGTTCGCTCGTAAATATTCTTCCATCGGTTTCTCGCTAAGATCCAGTCAGGTCTTAGCGAGAACCATCTTACGTTTGCGGTCAGATTTTCGAAAAATTCAATTTTATGACTTGACCAAATCTTAACGTACTCTAAAAAATTACATTTAACGAGGAACCCTCTGGGAACAAGTCGTCGTCCTTTTGTTCTCGTGGCCGGGGTTCCTCGTTTTTTTTCGTCCCTATCTACGATGATTCCCATCCTGTACGAAGAGCCACATTTTATGCTGGTCAACAAGCCTGCAGGCTTGCTGACTCAAGCGGTAATTGGGGTCGGCTGTTTGCAGAAGCAGCTTATGCAGCAGATCAAGCTGCGTGACGACCACGTTGGCCAACCGTTCGTAGGGTTGCCTCATCGACTGGATCGAGGCACTTCGGGAGTGTTGCTGGTTGCCCGAAACCAGCGTGCATTGCGACGTTTTGGTGATCAATTCCATCATCGCCAGGTGCAAAAGTACTATGTTGCTTGGTTTTCAGGTGACCTGCCTTGCGGCGTGCTGCACTGGCAAGATTGGATTCGCAAAGTTGACCAAGAAGCGAGAGCGGAAATCGTGCCTGCTGATACTCCAGGTGCTCGATTGGCCGAAATGCGTGTTCTCAAGATAGCCAGTAGCGAAAAGGGTTGTTTAGGGCTTGTCCAGATTTTGACAGGCCGAATGCACCAAATTCGGCTTCAATTGGCATCCAGAGGCTTACCGGTTGTTGGAGATGGTATGTATGGCAGTCAAACCAGCTTCAGTCCATTGGCAAAAGATGCTGATCCTCGCTTTGCTCCTTTGGCCTTGCACGCGCTGCGTCTGGAATGCCGACATCCGCAAAGTGCAATTCAGCTTTCTGCAACTGCTCCGTTTTCCGAGTATTTCACTGAATTATGCCCTGTTATTGCACAGGCTTGCCAAGAGATCTATCGGCTCAGCCTACAGACCGTTCAGCAACAATGGAAGTTTGATCAGATGGCTGTGAGGTCGTAAGGTAATTTTTATGGGGATGACGGGAATTCTGGCGAATTCGTTCAGGCTTTGTAAGTGGAATTCTGGCGAATCCCACTACGGATCAAGAGGAATTCTAGCGAATCCCACTACGGGGAGACTGCTGAATTGGGCTGTGGGTGCTGGCTGAAGGATTGGATTGCCTGCTCGGCTAGCTGTTGGCCCTGGATACCTGGCTGAGTCGTCAAGGGGTGTAGTTCACTTAAGCCGCGAAACCAGATCTCTTGTCGCCGTGCGAACTGCCGAGTGTGAGCCCTAATCAGTTCGATCATTTCGCTAGCCGTTGTGTTCCCTGCCAGTTTATCCAGCATTTCGCGATATCCAACCGCCTGCCGAGCCGTGCGACTGAGTTGCCCATAACTATGCACTAGGCCGACAACTTCTTGCTCAAAGCCTTGCTCCAGCATACGCAGCACACGAGCGTTAATCAATTCATGCAACCAAGCACGATCGATTTTCAGAACCATGCTCGGGCAATCATTCACCGCAGCAGGGGTCTCGAACTGCTCCTGCCAATGGCTCAGTGGCCGACCGGTGATACGGGCTACCTCCAATGCTCGAATCATGCGGCGATGATCATTAGGATGCAGCTTGTTAGCTAGAATGGGATCCACTTGCTTCAAGCGTTCTTGCAGCGCTTGCGTTCCATACCGCTCAATATCTTGTTCAACAGACTTACGGAACTGCCAATCGGCCGCAGGCCCTAGAAAAAGCCCTCGCAGGAGACTCTATAGGTACAATGGAGTACCGCCACAAATCAGTACATTGCGACCGCGCGAGTGAATTTCTGCAGCAATCTTGTGGGTGCTGGCGACGTATTCGGATAGGCTGTATGTCTGGCTTGGTACCACGATGTCTAATTGGTGGTGAGGTACCAGGCGCTGATCTTCAAGCGTCGGCTTTGCTGTTCCGATATTCATACCCTTGTAGATGGCCATCGAATCCATCGAGATGATTTCGGCATTGGTTCTCTGAGCGATTGCCAAAGCCAAAGGGCTTTTGCCGCTGGACGTTGCTCCGGTAAGGTACCAGCAGTTCTTCAGCGCTGGCAAAACCCAGCCTTGAAAATCAGGACGTTCAGTGGTGTCGCTTTCGGGAACCAGGAAAGGCTCAATCATGTCATTCTCTCGCGTTTCAAGGGCTTTTTTACCCAATGGCAGGTTGATCAACCAGTCAGCTAGCCCGCCAGTTGCTTGCTTCAATATATTCAGAATCTGGAAGTGTCAAAGTTGAAAATCAAGGTTATACTGCAATTATTGGATCGAAGAGCTTAAATAAAGTGTTTTACATAATGGAGTTAGCATGACCCAGCCAGTCGAGGCGGATGTACTGGATCGCCTGATGAGCGAAATACACCGCCGAGCCGCCGTGCTGCCAGTTGGTTCGTACACGACCAAGTTGATTCAAGGTGGTGTGCCCGTGATGGGAGCGAAAATTGCCGAGGAGGCGGCGGAAGTCGTGGATGCCGCTGCCAGCAAACCAGCTCCTGACAACCAGCATTTGATCTACGAAGCGTGCGATCTGATCTATCATCTGTGGGTACTGCTGGGCAGCCGAGGCATCCGAGTGGACGATTTGCGGACTGAACTGGCCAGGCGGGAGGGCACTTCGGGCATCGTCGAGAAACATCAGCGTCAACAACATCCCTAGTCGAGCCCCAGTCGAATTCTAGACTAGAGCTAATCTAGACTACGAACCAACAAAGCTGTCATCATCAACTATAAGAATTTAAAATCGATCTATGAGCGATAATCTACGTATTGGTATCCCGAGCAAGGGGCGATTGAGCGAACTAGCTTCGGAACTGCTACAACAAGCTGGTTTGCACTTCCGCCGACAAGAACGCACGCGGTTTGCGCGAGTTAAGCAATTGCCGATTGTC
>DAIRSD010000216.1:0-7621 GCA_036804625.1 Aureliella sp.
CGCCCCATAGACACAGGACTGTACCCAGGTCATGTACCAAACCGGCTACGATAAACCAGGCGGGACGACCTTCGGCACGGATGGCGTCGGCGGTTTGCAGCAAGTGTTCGATCTGGGGAAGGTCGATGTCTGGATCACTGTCGTCAACCAGTTGATTGAGATATTCCATGGCCTCCCAAATGCCCATGCTGCGGCGAGACATGGTCAAAAATTCGGCGTGTTTGCTACGTACAAAATCGACAGTCTGATAACGATGGTTCAGTCGATAGAACTCGCGTACGCTGGGACGCGCCTGGGCCGCATAGTTGCGAAAACTGTCGGTCTGCTGGCTGACGTTTTGGCTTCGCACCAATTGTGGTTCCGGGTAACGCTCCAACAGATCTTGCTCCCAATCGTCCATGCTGTCCAGCGGATGCGTTTGCGATGATCGATTGGTAGAATCGGACTTGGTCATTTGAGCGTTCCTTGAATAGTTGGCCAGTGATTTTGCGGTCAGTTGTGCAATCTAAATTTCTTCTCAGTTGAATGATTCGCTATCATTTGGAAACGTACCATCACGCACCGCAGCCTGATGTTGGTCGATGGCCTGTTTGATCTGATCGGCTAGATTGACTTGTGTGCGAACAAACTTGGGAACTCGTCCCAGTGTTAATCCTAGAATATCATGAGTAACCAGAACCTGTCCATCACAGTCTGGACCGGCTCCGATCCCGATTGTCGGAACGCCCAACGTTTCAGTCACTTGCTTGGCTAGCTCGCTGGGCACACACTCCATCAGTACGCAAAATGCTCCGGCAGCTTCGGCGGCTCGCGCATCGCCCAACAATCGCCCACCATCGCGCTGAACCCGGTAACCGCCCAGGGCATGGATGCTCTGCGGTCTTAGCCCGACGTGAGCGATCACAGGTATTCCGGCAGCCACCAGAGACCGAATCGTCTCGGCCTGTTCTACGCCGCCTTCCAGTTTGATCGCGTGACAGCCGGTCCGTTTCATCACCTTTGCTGCCGTCTTCAAAGTAGCTCGCACCCCCAATTGCCCGTGAGGAAAAGGCAGGTCGACCACCACCATGGCTCGCTGGGCAGCTCGGGCAACCATCTCTCCGTGATAAACCATCTGGCTGATGGTGGCCGGAATGGTTGTTTCATGGCCTTGAACCACCATGGCAAGACTGTCTCCCACCAATAGAATGTCGGCTCCCGCCTGATCTAACAAGCTTGCCATGGTGAAGTCGTAGGCCGTCAGCATGCTAATCTTCTGACCACTGTGCTTCATCTGGCACAGACTGTGTGTGGTCACTCGCCTAGGTTTTGTACTCATAATCAACTATTTTTCTGGATCGAATCGAAGATAGTGGTCGTAGGTGATCTGACTTGCGCAGTTTTTAGTTACAATGAAGCGTTTACGAGCTGCGGGCGATGAGGGGCCGGACCAGCAAAGAAGCCCAACGCTAAATGTTTGAAAAGACTATTGTACACGGATCAGGTGGTTCCATGAAATGGTGGAAATTTGAATTAGCGGTCATTGCAGTCCTGGGATGTGCATGTCCGGTATTGGCTCAGTTGGATGGCAACGGGCTGAATTCGGTGGAACTCAAGGGCAGCCTGCTGGGGATGCATGGCTACCAGTTGAAGGTTAAAGGAGACGACCAGCAAGATTATGCCGTGATTTTGGATCAGGCTTCTGGCACGTTTCGATATGAAGGCAAGGCCTCGCCTCAGTTTCTCAGCTCTGGCATGATGGTTCGTTTTACCGCTCAATTCGACCAAGCAGGCAATCCACAGGCAGCTTTGAAGCAGATCGAAAAATTCACACCACGAAAAGATCGCCTGATGATGGAGGAAGAGCTACGAGCCCAGACTGCTGGAATTTACCCGGTAATTGCCGAAGCTCAACAAGATGGCAGCGATCCAGCACCAGCGCCAAACGCGGACGGCAATCCAAGCCAATTGCAGAACAAAGCCAAGGCCAGACGTGATAAAGCTGGTCGTCAACCGGGTAAACAGGCTCAGCCACAAGACAACCCTCTAAAAGGCCTTACCGCTGGTTCCGTTCAAGAATTTCGAGTGGTGGGTCGAATCGCCAACATGCAAGGCGACAAGATTCAGGTGTTGGCGGGATTGCAATCGCTGATCCTCCAGTTGGACTCGGAGATCCAGATCCATGTTGCGGGATCTGACGCTACCTTCTGTGCTGCCGGGGATTCCGTTCTGGTTCACGGCTTGAGCCGCGCTGCGCAGCCCAATCTTATCAAGGCTCAGTCCATCGTAGTGACCGGTGCTGAGCCTCTGTCGCTTCCAGAGAAGAAAATCGGCGGCAAGCCAGACGCTAAGAAGGCCAAGGCGAACAGCGGCCCGGACAAGTCGCCTGCACGTAGTCAGCCTCAACAGGCAAGCAAGATCAGAAAGTAGATTAGCAATCGCAAATTGACTTGAACCTGCAGCCAAGCCAACAAGTCTGGTTAAAAGATTGGCAATTGCCAACCGACCACCACCATCCGCTTTAGGAGAAATGAATGCAAGACTGGGGCTTTGTACGCGTTACCGCTGCTAGTCATCCGACGCAAGTGGGTGATCCCTTAGCCAATGCTCAGGCGGCTCTGGCTGCGATCAAGAAGCACCAATCCAGTGCTGTTGTGGTGTTTGGTGAATTGTCGCTCAGCGGATACACGTGCGGCGATCTGTTCGGACAAGATGTTCTGCTGAAAACCTGTCTCCAGGCGCTAGATGTCGTAGCACAGGCGACCACGGATTCCACGCAAATCATCGTTTTGGGACTGCCCTTGCAAGCCAATGATCGACTGTATAACGTGGCGGCGGTGTTGCAGGCGGGACGTTTGGTAGCGATGGTGCCCAAGCAGTTTCTGCCTAACTATCAGGAGTTCTACGAGGCCCGATGGTTCGCTGGAGCTGCTGGCAGTGAACCACCTGCGGTCAACCTGCCCCAATTTGGCTGCGTGCAGTTTGGCATCGACCTGTTGGTAACCTGCGGAGATTTGAAAATCGGTATTGAACTTTGCGAAGACTTGTGGATGCCGATCCCTCCTAGCAGTCGGCAGGTGGCGGCCGGAGCCAATTTGATTTTGAACCTATCAGCCAGCAATGAATTAGTTGGCAAGGCCGATTGGAGAAAAACTCTAGTCAGGAGTCAGTCAGGACGTTGTCTGGCTGCCTACGCATACGCTAGCGCTGGGCCTAGTGAATCGACAACCGATCTGGTTTTTGGCGGGCACTGCATGATCGCAGAAAACGGAGCGTTGTTAGCAGAATCGATGCGTGTGGGCAACTCCAACCAGCAGCCCGTGCTGGATACCTGGGCCACGGCTGATATCGATTTGCAGCGACTGGCTCACGACCGGCGAATGACAGTCAGTTGGCAAATGGCCACCGGTCGAACTCAAGCAAACTTCCGCCACATCCACGTACAACCGCTGGCTACCAACTGCGATGGTACCCTGCGGCATTTCAGCGGCCTACCGTTTGTGCCTAATCAGCCAGAGGAATTGCATCAGCGCTGCGCGGAGATACTTGGAATTCAAACCGCTGCTCTGGCCAAACGAATCAGTCGATTACCTGCGGACATGCGATTAACGATTGGTGTTTCGGGCGGTCTGGACAGCACTTTAGCTCTATTGGTTGCGGTGAAAACCTGCCAGCAAAACAATTGGCCATTGCAGCGAATCCTGGGCATCACCATGCCTGGGTTTGGGACCACCGATCGAACCCTTGCTGCGGCCCGCACCCTGATACGCGAACTGAAGACAGATTCCCAAGAAATCGATATTAGGCAGCTTTGCCTCGACACCTATCAAGGCATTGAGCACCGGCCGTTTGGTCTTGCCATAGACGGATTGTCGTTGGCACAGTTTGAGAAGCAACTAGATAGTTTAACCGATGAGAGCCGAAACGATTTAGTCTTTGAAAACGTGCAAGCTCGCATCCGCACGCTACTGCTGATGAGTCGTGGATTTGTCTTGGGAACAGGAGATCTTTCCGAACAGGCACTAGGGTGGAGTACTTACAACGGCGATCACATGTCGATGTACAACGTGAATACGTCTGTGCCTAAGACCCTGGTCCGATTCTTGATCGAGTATCTTGCTGAACACCATTTTACGTCGCCGGTGAAGGAGTGTTTGATGGACGTGGCGGCGACACCAATTTCTCCAGAGCTACTTCCTACCTCGCCCAGTCGCCAAATCGTTCAAAAAACGGAAGACAGCGTGGGAGCCTACGAACTGCACGATTTCTTTTTGTACCACTGGTTACGCTTTGGAGCCTCCCCAGCCAAAATTCTACACTTGGCGAAATATGCTGAATTTCAAAAGAAGTATCAGGTCGATGAAATTCGGCGCACATTGGCCATCTTCATCAAGAGATTCTTCGGCAATCAATTCAAGCGTTCTTGTGTTCCGGACGGCCCCAAAGTGGGCAGCGTCAGCTTGTCACCTCGTGGTGACTGGAGAATGCCCAGCGACGCTGAGGTTACCACTTGGATTCAGGACATCGAGGGCGATAAGTAGTACTATGTCACGGCAAATGTCTTTCTAATGCAGATCGAATGATACTGGCCCAGCGCTGATATCCGGCGCGGTTTAGATGCAGCCGATCCTTGACAAAAAGAGAGTCATCCGGCTGGCCTTCTGAAGTAAAAAAGTATTGACGCGTGTCGATGAAGTGAATTAGCTTGTCGGTATCTGCATATTGCCGAATCAGTTCGTTGGCTCGATTGACTTGATTCCAAACATGAAAACGACTGCTGGTCGGTGTGATCGATACAAAGAAAATGGGTTGATCTGGCTTGTGCTCTCTGGCCAACTGCACAAAGTATCGAAACATTTCAAACACATCTTCGGGTGACCGGTCTACTGAGTTGGCATTTTTTGAGCCGCTGATGTCATTGGCCACAAACACGACTAAAGCTCGATAATCGTGGGGCTTCAGCAATCGATCCGCATACACAATGAGATCGCAGAATGTAGCTCCACCAAATCCACGTCGAACCACTGGCCAAGGTGCGAGGTCGTCTTTGATCTGCTTCCACAAGCGGATGCTAGAGGAACCAACAAAGAGAATGGGCGCATCGGGGTCAGGCTCACTTCGATCCAATTGTTCCAGAGCCACAATTTCCGATTCCCATTTCTCGATAGCCTGCTGACGTCGCTCAGCTACCACCGCAGGTTCGCGGAACTTCTCTTGTGCATTGATTGTTACAGCTAGACTAGCTGAAGTCAGCAAGACAACGATCCATTTCATTGGTTTATTGATCCTGGATCTTGCGTTCTGAATCGCTAAGTAACTGTTGGGCACGCTGCAAATTATCCTGTGCCTGCTGGTAGCTGGGATCCTGAGCTATTGCGTGAGAAAACTGCTGGATCGCCCGATCCTTTTCATCCAAATTCATATAGACAATTCCCAGATTGTTGAGCGCTCTTGCATTCCATGGCTGATTCTTGACAACGGCCAGATATTGATCTCGAGCCTCAGTCATTTCGCCTTTGGCCACTAGCGCGCCGGCTAAATCATAACGAACCCCAATCAAGTTCTCGTCGCCCAATAGGGCTGCTCGGAATAATTCAATCGCCTGATCGGTGGCCCCTTGCTGTGCCTTGACCAATCCCATTCCATGCAAGGCTGTTGGATCATCCGGCTTGTTGGTAAGCACCGAATTAAGCATCGGGATCGCTTGATCCATTTGCCCAGTCACGATCAACGACTTGGCTAAACCCGCCTGCGCGTCAATGTCCGAAGGAATGACCTCTAAGAGACTTCTATAATGAACAATGGCTTCGTCATGACGATTGAGCAACGACAAAGCGGTAGCGAGGTTGAATAGAGCCTCTTGATAATTGGGTTCGATTTGCAAGGTAGCACGAAAATATCCAATGGACTTCTCTACAGTTGGTAAATCTATTACCCCTGATAGCGTTGTTGTAAGCAAAGCAGCCCCCATTGTATTGTGTGTACTGGCTATTTCTGGCGACGCAGCCAATCCTTCTTCCGCAACCGCAATCGCTTCGTCGTATCGTTTCAAAGCCAGAAAATGATCTGTCAAGTTCGAAGTCGCTCCCCATGCAGCCGGATTCTTGGCGAGCGTATCTCGATAGATACTCTCTAGCCCATGGTAGGCTCTGCTGTGTCGGAAGGTCAAAGTCGATAAAAAGACAACGCTGATTGAAGCTACCATCCAAAGCACTACCACTGCTTGCCGTTGAGGAAGTGTTCTCAGACTAGTCACTATTTGATACACAATGGCTGCTAGTAGAGCGATCAACGCAATGCTGGCATGGTATTGGAAGTGGTCGGCCACATAAGAGTAGCGAAAAGGATAGACATCAAAGAATCCCAGGGCGGGGAAAAGCACGCCGACGAAAATCAGTACCGCCGCAAGTGGACCGCGACCTATCACACTACGAACGCTCCACAGGGCGACCAGAACAGCAAGAGCAGAGATCGGAAACAGATACTGCCAAATTTGTCTGTCATCCATGGCCCAGCGTGGATAGAAAAATATCAGCTCAGCAGGCCACACCAACTTGCCTGCATAAAACCAGACGATACGCCCGGCCAATAGGCCTCGTTCAATGATGGATAGCGACCACTCCGCCCCTTGCGCTCCAACATGATGTTTTTCCAACCAGACCGTAAGAAGACCTAGTGATATTCCGATTGCAAAAAAAGGAACCATTCGCAACACAGACTGCCACTGAATACGGCCATGCTTCCACCATTCAATGACCAGAAGTACTGCAGGTAAAGTACACACCACGGTTTTGCTTAACAAGGCTGCAACAAAAAGGAGAAAGGATGCGGCGTAATACCAAACTGAACCCTCTGGATCGTGCTGAAAACGCCGTTGCTCCTCAATCAATGATGGGCGATATCGCCAGTAACAGATCATGGAGGCTAAAGCCAGTGGCAGGGACAATACGTTCTTACGCTCGGTAACCCACGCTACCGACTCAACCATGACCGGGTGAACTGCAAGCAGTGATGCTGCAAACCATGCACCAGGAACCTTCAGCAACAACAGGATTCGACAGAGCAACAGGCAGCTCAAAGCATGCAGCCCGACGTTCACCAGATGGTATCCCAGTGGATGCAGCTCCCACGCCTGGTATTCAAACCAAAACATCGTGTGAACCAAAGGATAATACTGAGGTATCGATCGCGGAACGAACCAGATCGAATACAATCCTTGACCCGTGCGAAGCTGAATATTCTCGGTGACGTAGGCGTCGTCGTCCCAGATGAAACCTGCCTGCCAAAGAGGAATGTAAGCTAGCCAAGGCAAAGCAACCAACACGAAAGTCGCACAAAGCTGTCGATGCTTTGACGAAGATGCGACTTCAACTGGTACCAATCTATTTGGGACACGCTGCTGCCCAGGTATTTCATCTGTTGTTGCTACACTGTGCGGCAAATCCGCTGATTGGCTGGCAGCCTGAGAACGTGATTTCGATTTTTTCTTGCGAGCCATTTTGGTTACCTACCGGAAACAACCATTATAGTTCCAATAGTTCCGCGCGAGTTGATCGATTAGCTGCGGTCTACCCAAAACGATATTGAAATCAGTAGCATCGTCAGCGGTAAATAGAATAAGCTGCCATATAACATGGCTCGT